>VBAR01000004.1 GCA_005882315.1 Bacteroidota bacterium | reverse complement strand
TACTGTTGTACCAGCAGGGAACGTTGCACTTAATGTTGCTGTCGCACCAGGACATAATGTTCCTATTGTTCCGAATACCGGAACTGGAACAGTTGATACTGTTATTGTAAATGAACCTGTGACAGGACAACCATTCACTGTTGCACTATAATTAACTGTATATACACCACCAGCAGCAGGCGCAGTAAATGTTGTTCCACTTACACCTGTACCACTCCATACAACACCTGTTACTGTTGTACCAGCAGAGAACGTTGCACTTAATGTTGCTGTCGCACCAGGACACAATGTTCCTATCATTCCGAATGTCGGAGCTGGAACAGTTGACACTGTTATTGTAAATGAACCTGTGACAGGACAACCATTCACTGTTGCACTATAGTTCACAGTATATGAACCACCAGCAGCAGGTGCAGTAAATGTTGTTCCACTCACACCCGTACCACTCCATACAACATTTGTTACTGTTGTACCAGCTGGGAAACTTGCACTTAATGTTGCAGTTCCACCAGGACACAATATTCCGATTGTACCAAATGTCGGAGCTGGTATTGTCGAAGGACTAACCGTTAATGGACCAATTGTTACCGGGCAGGAAACACATAGAGTTCCTGTGCTTGCAACAGTAGCTACAACACTATATGATCCAGCTGCAGATTGCGCACCAAAGCTGATTGCATTACCAGTTCCGGTAATAGCCGCACCTACATTCACACCATTAAGTTGCAATTGATAATTAATTCCCACCTGGGAGCCACTAAGCCCTAATATAACTGATCCTCCTCCCCCAGGACATAAACTGCCACTGGTAACTTGCAATGTAAAATTGCTGGCCGGAGTTCCTGCTACTATAATAGTCATTGAACCCGTAACTGGACAACCGTTCACAGTAGCACTGAAGTTTATTGTATAATTACCCGGAGTTGAAGGAGCAGTAAATGTATTTCCACTTACACCTGTTCCACTCCATATAATATTGGTAACTGTTGTACCCTCAGGGAAAATAGCATTAAGTAAAACACTAACACCGGGACAAAGTGTACCAACATTATTGAAAACTGGAGATAGTACGCTGGCTACAGTGATTGTGCGGGTAGCTGTCCTTGGACACCCGTTCACTATGGCACTAAAGTTCACTATATAAGTACCAGGAATAGTCGGTGCAGTAAATGTTGTTCCACTCACACCTGTACCACTCCATATAATATTTGTTATTGTTGTACCTGCAGGTAAAGTCACACTTAATGTTGCAGTTGCACCAAAGCACAAAGTTCCTATTGTATTAAACGTTATCGCAGGAGCATTAGCAACAGAGACCATCACCGTACCTGTAACAACGCAGCCATTTACAGTAGCACTGAAATTGACAGTATAGTTACCCACTTCAGCAGGTGCAGTAAATATATTACCAGTTACACCTGTACCACTCCATACAACATTTGTTACTGTTGTACCAGCTGGGAACGTTGCACTTAATGTTGCTGTCGCTCCAGGACATAATGTTCCTATTGTTCCGAATGTCGGAGCTGGTACAGTTGACACTGTTATTGTAAATGAACCTGTGACAGGACAACCATTCACTGTTGCACTATAATTAACTGTATACACACCACCGGCAGCAGGTGCAGTAAATGTTGTTCCACTTACACCTGTACCACTCCATACAACACCTGTTACTGTTGTACCAGCTGGGAAAGTTGCACTTAATGTTGCTGTCGCACCAGGACACAATGTTCCTATCATTCCGAATGTCGGAGCTGGTACAGTTGACACTGTTATTGTAAATGAACCTGTGACAGGACAACCATTCACTGTTGCACTATAATTAACTGTATATACACCACCAGCAGCAGGCGCAGTAAATGTTGTTCCACTTACACCTGTACCACTCCATACAACACCTGTTACTGTTGTACCAGCTGGGAAAGTTGCACTTAATGTTGCTGTCGCACCAGGACATAATGTTCCTATTGTTCCGAATACCGGGACTGGAACAGTTGATACTGTTATTGTAAATGATCCTGTGACAGGACAACCATTCACTGTTGCACTATAATTAACTGTATACATACCACCGGCAGCAGGGGCAGTAAATGTTGTTCCACTTACACCTGTACCACTCCATACTACATTTGTTACTGTTGTACCAGCTGGGAAAGTTGCACTCAATGTTGCTGTCGCACCAGGACAAAGTGTACCGATTGTGCCAAATGTTGGGGCCGGTACATTGGACGCAGCAATAACTGCTGTTGCAGATGTAACTGGTTCACAGCTTTCGAAAGTTATTCTTACAGAATAAGTACCTACGGCCAACCCGGTAAATGAAAGATTACCTGAAGTGTAAATTACTGCGGCACCAAATGCAACACCATTACGTAATAACTGGTATGTGACACCAGCCTGAGGATTGGTAACAGTTATCGTTCCAGTGGATGTTCCCGGACAAATTGCAACCGGAGTTCCTAATATTGGAGTCGTCAGTGGGCAGAGCTGTGTCGGACTCAATGTAAGAGTGGCTGAGCCCGGACAACCATTAGCATCTGTAACATTAACATTGAATGTAAAACTAGAAATGCCCGGAGCAACAGTGGCAACCGGAGTGATAGAAGAAGTATTATTAAATGAAACACCAGCTGTTGGTGAACTCCATGTGGCTGTAGCTGGGCTGGTTCCTCCGCCAATGTTGACACTTAATCCAACTGTTCGGTTAGTTGGAAATTGTGTCATATTTGATATGATGTTCACAGTTAATTGAGGACAGTCCATTAGACATCCTACACCCATACCGGCTAAAGTGCAAAGTCCACATCCCGTCCGACTGCCCGATTTATAGTAAGCATTTAGATTTCCTGTGCCCCAATTACCATGCAACACAAGACTATAATACCTTGGAGCACTACCTGAAGTGCCTCTATTAAACTTCAGGACAGGAGTATTTATGCACTGCTGACTATTATCAACATGCAGCCCCACATTCAATGAACTATGGGTATTGGGATCAGGGCTTGATCCGGTTCCCGCCCTGACGATACTTTCTTCGTTTAAAGCATCATTAGGATCGGGACATTGGTTGATGGAAAAACCCCAGTGACTTAAATCCTGCACGGTTCCATTGTTTCCATTTCCAGGATTAGGATTAACAACTCTCCATACAAATGTTGTTTGGTTCTCAGTCGCATTGTATGTTCTTGAAACCAATGAAATGTTATAAGCACATGTGCTTTGTGCTTGAATAGATAAATTAAAATTATTTTCTAAAAAAAAGAGGCATAGGAAGGTCAGCAGTTTCCAGGCTTTAAACTCATCGCACAATCTCATGTCCCATTTATGCTGAAAACAGTTTTTTGACATTGTAAAAGTCTTCATAACGTTTAGGTTTATATTGTAAATAAAAATGAAGTATAACCTCACTTGAAAATTATCGAGTAGAAATTTAGGGAGGGGATTTATTCGGACCGAACATCACACTATTGAGATTAGGCAATAGAATGCATGTGCAAGTCGATGACTTTGCCATAAGTGTATAACTTTGACTTAAAAAATAAGTAAGGATATGAGATAATCTAGGATAGGGATTGTCAGTGGAAACGACGATCGACACGAATACAAGAATGAGGCCGTGACAAGAAATTATTTAACATTTTTTTTATTTCAATTAACTCACTAACATTTCTTCACAATAATTAGGCAACACCTTTATATTGCTTACAGTATAATATAATTTTTTTAAAATAATTTTAATGTTTCGCTCACTTAACAACATCGATTTTATAACTGTAGAATTTTATCACCACTTCAACTTCTAATGATGAGAAAAATTTTCCATAAATTTTTTTTGCTACAATAAAATTTAGGTGATCAATCATGGTTGTTAAATCATCAGTGTGTACCCAATAGACTTTCCAATAAATTTGAAAATTATGTTATTGAAAAAAATCGCATTGATGTGGAAGTTAATTTTATTAGAATGCTGAAAGTGCTTTGCCGCGAAAGAACTAATACTTACTTAATCATTGCTTATGTAAAAAATAAAAATAGCTTCTGATCTTTCACAGAGCTTATCTGTGATTTCAATCGGAGAAATTTAATATCGAAGGGAAGTGAAGATTTGTGAACAACTCTAAACGAAAAAACTCTGCAATTTGCCTTGTAATAAAGCTTTGCAGAGTTATTCTGTGCCCAAGACTGGATTCGAACCAGCACACCCTTTCGGGCGCCACCACCTCAAAGTGGTGCGTCTACCAATTTCGCCACCTGGGCAAATTTTAAGAACTACTTCAAAGTGTTGGCGTTCTACCATCCCGATAGTTATCGGGATCGCCACCTGCAAACACAATGAGATGTATAAAAGAAGAAATGATGTACCCCAGACGGGAGTTGAACCCGTACAGGCATTACTGCCCACAGGATTTTAAGTCCTGCGTGTCTACCAATTCCACCACCGGGGTAAAAAAAAGAACTTGATACTGAAAAAAGAAAAAAAATCCACCAGTAGGCACTGATGGATTTTCCAGAGCGAAAGACCGGGCTCGAACCGGCCACCCCGACCTTGGCAAGGTCGTGCTCTACCAAATGAGCTACTTTCGCATGATCTGAACTGATGTTCAGAGACAAAGAACTAAAGGGCGGCAAAAATAAGCATTGAGCCCTTTCGAAAAAAATTTTAAACCCTCTTATTTATATTGGGGGGTGTACAGGCTACTTCCCTGAACTTTTACCACCGGCTTATCAAACCTTTTGGTATAAAGCATATAGCTGGCGCCAAATAAAAAAGCCACCAAAGTAAAAACAGACAGGTAGAAAATAAAGCCAGAAGCCGATACCCAGCTATGAGTAAAGTCTTTGTCCTGTACTTTTTTGAGTTCCTTGTGGAATTCGTCGTTATGAGCCATAATTCAGTTTTGTGCTGCAAAAATAATGGTTCAGGTCAAATTATAAATCTTATTTGCCAACAATCTCGCTGAAATATTTCTTCTTTTTTACAAAATGCGCCCAGACTACATTGCCCTGATAATAACCGGATAAGTTGGTATGTTTTGTAAACCCATGCCTGTTTTTCTTTCTGAGAAAAAGCCACCAACGAATAAAAGCAAAATGGGCTTTAATGATAGACCTGAAATACCCGGCATCACCAGACAATAATCCTTTTAATGCTGAAATATCATCCAAAGCAAATCTTAACCCTATAACAAATAAGGCCCTCCAGAATGGAAGATTTTTTGAAAGCATGATAAGGTTATTCCTGAAATTCAAAAACACTTTTAATGAATTGCCCTTTGGCAATGTGCCACCACCGACATGATACACTACAGATGATGGACAAGAATAAATTTTATGCCCGGCCAGTTGTATGCGCCAGCACAGATCAATTTCTTCCTGGTGAGCAAAAAAGAAATCATCAAACCCTTTTACTTCATGAAAAACATTTGCTCGGATAAATAACGCTGCGCCGCTTGCCCAGAAGATAGGTTCGCTTTTATCATATTGGCCATTGTCTTCCTCAAACACATCAAAGATCCTTCCCTTTGCAAAAGGGTAACCGTATTTATCCAGCCATCCCCCTGCCCCGCCGGCATATTCAAACAATTTCTTATTACTCCATGTAAGCAGCTTTGGCTGACAAGCAGCAATTGTTTTATCACTTTCCAATAGATCAACTAAAGGTTTTAAGGAACCCGGCAACAGTTCAACATCCGAGTTGAGGATAAAATAATAATCAGATTCTACTTGTTTCAATGCTTCGTTATAGCCTTTAGCAAAACCAAAGTTTTTTTCCAGGCGAATTATCCTGATTTGCGGATAACTGTTTTCAAGAAATAAAACTGAATCATCTGTAGAGCCATTATCAGCCACTACCACTTCAAAATTAGAATAAGCAGAAGCCAATACTGATGGAAGAAACTGTTCAAGAAATTTACGGCCATTCCAGTTCAGGATTACAACAGAAACTTTAGGTGATTGATTCAATTGAAGGGGTTTGGTTTTCAAAAATAAGGAGTTCAGTTCACAGTCAGCAGTAGACAATTGGCAATCAGTAAACTTAAGTTATTGATATGTCTTAGTGATTTAAACTACAGACTGTGAACTGTTAACTGCCGACTGACAGACTGTTTTCCCTAAATTCGTATATGTTTCAGCAATTACTAAACTGGAGAACCCTGGTGGCAATCATCGCCATCAGTATTGTTACCGGAACTATTTTTTATTCGCAGTACCTCGCAAAGAAAATTGCAAAAGAAGAACGCCAAAAAGTGGAGCAATGGGTTGAAGCCGGCCAATCTATATTGAATAACTCCGCCAGCACAGATACTAAACTTGCATCTCTAATATTGGTTGAGAATAAAACGATCCCTATCATTCAAACCAACGAAAAAGACAGCATCATTGAACATATCAATCTTGACTCATCAGAAGCATTGAGTAGATCTTATGTAGAACGAAAATTCAGGGAATTTAAATCTCAAAACTCACCGATCATTTGGATGGACCCGGTTGATTCAACCAGACATAATAACTATTACTACGGAGAATCAAAGCTGTTGAAAGAAGTCCGTTACTATCCTATTGTGCAGCTTGTGATCGTGGGCTTATTTATTATTATCACTTTACTTGCTTTGCGCAGCAGTTATCGTTCCACTCAAAACCAGGTATGGGCCGGTATGGCAAAAGAAACTGCACACCAATTAGGTACTCCCGTTTCTTCACTTGCAGGCTGGGTAGAAATGCTGAAAGAAAATCCTTCCAATGAGCATGTAGTAGCTGATCTGCAGAAAGATGTTGATCGCCTCCAATTGGTTACTGATCGCTTTGGAAAGATCGGAAGTACGCCACAGTTAGAAAAAAGAGATATAGTAGCACAGGTAAGGACAATGATGGATTATATGAAGAAACGTACAACCGGTAAGATCAATTTTATTTTGAATACACAGGGTAAAAAAGAAATATATGCTATGATATCCGGGCCGCTGTTTGATTGGGTGATTGAAAATCTGTTAAAGAATGCACTCGATTCGATGGAGGGCAAGGGCAATATTATTGTCGATATTTTTAATGAAGATAAAAAAACGATCATCGATGTGATTGATACAGGTAAAGGTATCAGCAAACAAAATTTCTCAAAAGTGTTCAAACCTGGTTTTACAACTAAAAAACGTGGTTGGGGACTTGGACTCAGTTTGTCAAAACGTATCGTTGAACAATTTCATAAAGGACGCATTTATGTAAAACAATCAGACCAAGGCAAAGGAACTACTTTCAGAATAGAATTAATTGCATGAAGCCATTACAAAAAATTTTAAGAGATCCGGCATTCTGGGCATTGATGGCATTTAACATCATCCTTATTGTTGAATATCGTGATGATCCGAACTATTATACAACGATCGTCTGGATATTCTGGATACAAAGTGTGATAATCGGCATTTTCAATTTCTTCGATATGCTCACTTTGCATAATGTAACTGAAAGTTTTACACTCAGTAATAAAGTGTCGAGCACTGGCGAATCAAAAGGCTGTCTTTCATTTTTCTTTCTTGTTCATTACGGCGGCTTTCATCTTGGATATCTCATTTTTTTATCTATTTCCTTTAAGTTCAGTGCTATTGATTTTTCTGTATTGAAATTCGCATTTCTGAGTTTGCTTGCATGTACACTGATCCAGTTCGTACAAAATAAAACAGTGTACCGAAACGTGCCACGGAGTATCACTAAAATGTTTTTTATTCCTTACCTGCGGATCGTACCAATGCATTTAACTATTCTATTACCGGAATTTTTGGACTGGCAACCGGGCCTGACATTTCTGATTCTCAAAACAGTTTTTGATCTGATCGGCCATCTTGCTACCACACCTTATTACTGGAAGGATAAAGCCCCGGAGCCTGAAGGAGGTTTTATTTAATCGCTTAACTTTATACCAATTGAAATAATTATGTCCAACGAAATAAAATGCCCGAGTTGCGGAACTGTATTTGAAGCCACTGATTCTATCCGGGATGAAGTGCAGAAAGAACTACGTGCAAAAATGCTTGATTGGCAAAACCAGAAGCAAAAAGAATTTGAAGCAGAAAAAGCAAAGTTGCAGAAGGAAACAGAAGAAGCCTTACGCAAAAATATTGCATCTGATTTTGAAGTAAGAATGCAACAGTTGCAGCAAACCAATAAAGACAACGAAGAAAAACTGAAAGAAGCCCGTCAGCAACAGGTTGAATTTTTAAAGAAAGAACAGGAACTGAAAAACAAGGAAGCAGAGCTTGAATTATCTGTTCAAAAAAAATTACAGGAAGAAAGAGAAAAACTTTCAATGGAAATAAGAAAGTTGGAGGAACAACGGATCACAGCTAAAGAAACTGAATTTCAACTGCAGTTAAGAGAGTTGCAAAAGCAATTGGACGACCAGAAAAAGCTTGCAGAAGAAATGCGACGAAAATCCGAACAAGGCTCAATGCAGTTACAAGGTGAAGTACAGGAATTGGCATTGGAAGAAATGTTGCGTTCAGCTTTTCCTTTTGATATGGTAAGTGAAGTCGGTAAAGGTATTCGTGGTGCTGATTGTATTCAAACAGTACGTAACAACCTTGGACAAGAATGCGGAAAAATAATTTATGAAAGTAAACGAACAACAAGTTTTAGCAATGATTGGATTGAAAAACTAAAAGCTGATATGCGCAACCAGGGAGCTGATGTGGCTGTCATAGTCACACAGGCAATGCCAAAAGATATGAACTCATTTGGTGAAAAAGAGGGAGTATGGATATGTTCATTCAGTGAAGTAAAAGCCGTGGTACATATGCTGCGTGATGGAGTGATAAAAATTTCTACCGCATTAAAAACACAGGATAATAAAGGCGATAAGATGAACCTGCTGTATAATTATCTCACCAGTTCAGAATTTGCCGAACAATGGAAAGCAATCCGTGAAGGATTTATGAATATGAAAATTTCCATCCAACGAGAAAGAGATGCAATGGAAAAATTGTGGAAGGCCAGGGAAAAACAATTGGAAAAAATTTTATTGAGTGCTGCACATGTACGTGGCTCCATCGAAGGCATCTCGGGTATGGATTCAGTGGATCTGAATTTGCTGGAGGAGGGAGAAGATGAAGGGTAATTTAGCTCATCACCCAGGCCAATACTAAATGCTCAAACTGGCGATAGTGGGCAGTAAGAGGTGTATCATTTTTTGAAAAGAAGCAATCAATGGTATCATCAGCTGGGTTTTGTTTTAATAATTGTATTTCTCTTCTGAAATCAACTCCACCGAATCCATGCCATTTAAATACCGATTCTTTTGTTGACCACAATAAAGTCGCAGGCTGAATCCGATTTTCGCTGGAGCCGATCAAATGAAATATCTCATGTTCCTTAGCTGAAAGAAATTTGTGCATGATGCTAGCAATTTTCTCCACCGGTATTTCAATATCAATTCCCACCCTTTTATCCCTGCTCACAATAGCTGCCGCATAATCACCACAATGAGAAATGGAAAAATGAAATTGCTCATCGGGCAAAAAAGGTTTGCGGGTATCCGCTATCTCGATCAAATGATAAGGAAATACCGGAAAAAGATATTGCAGTAAAAAACGACCAGCCAGGTGCTGCAGTCTTTTGTGCGGATGCGTTACATCCCTGTGCTGAGGCACATTAGCCTTAAAGAATTCTTCTGTTTCTTCGATCTTCCAGATGCCCAGTCTTGTAGTTTCGTTGATTTGTTGTTGAAAAAATATCGGCACAGATGTTATTTTAGATTTAGTCCCGATAGCTATCGGGAGCAGATTTTATTTATCATTGCAAAAAATTAGGTCGCCTGTAATGTTCAGTAAAGATAAGAACCCTGAAGTGTGCGACGCAACATAAGCCTAATAGTATTATCCCGATAGTTATCGGGACTAAGTACATAAAAAACAAAACATGATTTTATCTGATACAAGAATCCTGGAAGAAATTCAGAAAGAAACGATCAAAATAGTTCCGTACGATCGTGAATGCCTCGGCAGTAACAGTTATGATGTGCATCTTGGTAAAACACTGGCAACTTATAAAGAACATATTCTTGATGCAAAAAAACACAACCAGATAGAAATATTTGAGATCCCGGACGAAGGCTTTGTTTTATACCCGCATATTTTTTATCTCGGCGTTACGCTGGAATACACCGAAACTCATGCCCATGTTCCTTTTCTTGAAGGCAAATCCTCAACCGGGCGCCTGGGAATAGATATACATGCTACTGCCGGCAAAGGCGATGTTGGTTTTTGCGGTAACTGGACATTGGAAATATCTGTAAAGCAACCCGTGAAAGTTTATAGAGGTATGCCAATTGGACAACTTATTTATTTCCCTGTAGATGGTGTAATAGAGATAGCCTACAATCAAAAGAAAAATGCCAAGTACAGTGGGCAGCATGATAAGCCGGTGGAGAGTATGATGTGGAAGAATAAATTCTAAACTTCAATCAACTATTCAATTTCCAGATTGTATAATTCAGTATCGCTGCAAAGCTTACCCAACTAATGTAGGGAACCAGTAACCATGCCGCTATTTTATTAATTTTTGCGAAAGTAAAAATAGTAACCAGTATCAAAACCCATAAAGCAACAATCTCCGCAAATGCCCAGCCCGGCTCATGCTGGTTAAAGAAAATAAAGGACCAGAAAAAATTGAATATAAGTTGCAAAGCAAACATCAATATTGCATAATTCTTCTGATTACGGGTTGTATCAGCTTTCCAAATAAGAAAAAGAGCAATACCCATCATTATATACAGGATTGTCCATACCGGCCCGAATATCCAGTTAGGCGGATTCCACGACGGTCGCTGTATGGTTTGATACCAGCCTCCGACTCCGGTTATGGTAAAAAAACTGCTGGTGAATCCAACGGCAAGTGGAATTGCTATGGACAGTATAAGCTTTATTACATTATTCATACTGGTAAAACAAACAAAAAAGAATATTGTTTACAATGACTCAAGCCCATACTTTTTATAGTATGCAATTAACCATCCGACCACTTCATTATAAGCCTGCTTACCTGCCGGTTGATTATTGGCTTTTAAATATTCTCCATAACCCCACGAGATAATTTTTTCCAAAGGATTACGGTGACGGTAAAAAAACTCTCTTAGTTCCTGCCTGTCTTTTTTTACCAATGTATCCAATTGTGTAAGGTATTTTTTAGCCGCCACAGAGTCCTTTCTCATCAGATCTGTAATGGCATAACTAAATATGTCGGAATAAACTGAATACCTGAAATATGGTGATTGTGAGTTTTTTGCGGCTAGATAGCCGGCAAAATTGGCTTCGTTTTCTTTTGCATAGCCCAGTTGATGTCCTGCTTCGTGACAACTTACAAAGGGTATCAAAACTTGTGGTACTGTTGTATTCACCTGTGCCTCGCCTGAAAAGGGATTATAGTAACCCTGGAATCCAAGATAGTTGCCTGCATAGCTGAAAAGTGATGGCTTGATCGATTTGCTTTGATAATTCAAAAAAGGATATTGTTTTACTGCCTCATCATAAGCCTCCATTGTTTCATTGAAAAGATTTCTTTTGCGCTTTAATGATTTTTTTTCGCTGGCGGAAAACTCTTTCGCATAATAATTCACCTTTTCTGTTAGTTTGCTTACGAGGCTATCAAGGTCGGTATTTGAATATTTTGCCAGCTTTAAATCCAACTGTTGACCAACGCCCATCCGGTTATAGTTTAGCCCCCAAAGCAAATAGAACAAGACATACATAAAAAGAAAAAAGAAAATGATCTGCTGAAGGCCGGTAATAAAGAACTGTTTGTTGAACTTCTTTTGCCAGGCTGTTTTGATCAGCTGAAATGTTTTATAAATAATGATAAGTATAAGAAAGGCGTAAAATACATCCCCAATACTGAAAGGAATCCAGCCAAATAAAATGCGTTGAGCCCTGGAAATGAGGGGGTAAAGGCCGTTTGAGTAGTATTTTTCAATAAACCCGGGATAAAGCGAAACCCATTTGATAGCAATAGCTGTAACAATGAGAAAAACCCAGCTCTTGCTTTTCATAAGCACTGTGAATATGCGGGCAATGATTTTTTTCAACCAGCGGGATTTTATTTGAGAATCAACGCTAAAATAAGCATCCGGCGCTAAAAATAATTTAATTTCGACCCTGATTTTAAGGGTTAAATCCCTACCTTTGCGTCCCGTTTTTAGAGAACCAAAAGCTGAAGAAATGCCGCACCGCAGGGAGTTTGAAATAGCAATTGTGGGGTTGAAACCCGGTCCGCATGAGTTCAGTTATGATATTACGGATAAGTTCTTTATAGCCTTTCAGCAGCAGGATTTTAAAAACTGTAAAGCACATATCAAACTCTGGCTTGATAAGAAAACAGGTTTCATTCAGTTGAAGTTTGAGGTCGGTGGTACTATTGAAGTGGTATGCGACAGGTGCAACAGTAACCTTCCTCTTGAACTCTGGGATGAGTTTAATATGATGGTAAAAATGGTGCAGGAGCCTGAACTGATGAATAACCAGGAAGATGATCCGGATGTGCATTATATCGGTCATGGTGAAAGCCATATCGACGTATCGAACTGGATCTACGAATTCATTAACCTGAGCATACCAATGCATAAGACCTGCAGTTTTGAAAAAATGGATGGCCCATACTGCAACAAGTCAGCTATGGATATGCTGAAAAAACTGGAGGCTGAAGAAAAGAAAGACGAAGAAAAAGAAAACCCGATCTGGAAAGGATTGGAAAAGTTTAAGAATCTAGATAATTGATATTTTAAAACGACATTTAATATTTGAGTTATGCCAAATCCAAAAAGACGACACAGCCAGCAACGTAGTGCAAAACGCAGAACGCATTATAAAGCGACAGCTTCTACTTTAACTATCGACAGCACTACTGGCGAAACACATGTACGCCATCGTGCACATGTAAGCGAAGGCAAACTTTACTACAGAGGAAAAGTAGTAAGTGAGATAGCGAGTGCTAAAAAATAAAAGGATTAAGTTCCAGATAACAAATTCCAAATTCCAGGTGGAGTACTCTTCATTTGCGGGATTTGGGATTTTTTATTTGTAGTTTTTCAAACGATAGTTACATTGCGTTATGAATATTGGCCTCGACATGATGGGTGGTGATTTTGCCCCGCTGGAAGCAGTAAAAGGGGTACAAGAATTCTTGAATGAAAGTAGCGGGGATATTCAATTGTTTTTGATCGGGGACAAAACAAAAATTGAAGAAGGAATTGCTGCTACTGGTTTAAGCCCCGCCAATCTTCATATTATTCATGCATCACAGGTAATAGACATGCATGAACATCCCACCAAAGCTTTAAAAGAAAAACAAGATTCTTCAATTGCCATCGGCTTTCATTTGCTTGCTTCCGGTAAAACAGATGCATTTATCAGTGCAGGTAATACAGGTGCTATGCTGGTAGGTGCTTTGTTTAGTATAAAAGCATTGGAAGGAGTATTAAGGCCAACCATTTCTACAATCATTCCCAAAGAAAATGGAGGCACGGGCTTGCTGCTCGATGTAGGTTTAAATGCAGATTGTAAACCGGAACAATTGAACCAGTTTGCCATTATGGGTTCTGTGTTTGCGCAATTGATCTTAGGAATTGAAAGTCCAAAAGTAGGTTTGGTGAATGTTGGCGAAGAAGAAGGAAAAGGCAACCTGCTCGCACAAGCCACTTATCCCCTGCTTAAGGATAACAAGCATATCAATTTCATCGGAAATATTGAAGGCCGTGATGTACTTATTGATAAAGCAGATGTAATGGTTTGTGAAGGATTTACGGGCAACATCATTCTAAAGCTTGCGGAATCACTTTATGATATTACCCAAAGGAAAAACATCAAAAACGAATATTTTGACAGGTTTAATTTTGAAAACTACGGAGGTACGCCGGTATTGGGTGTAAATAAACCGGTGATCATTGGACATGGAATTTCCCAGGCAAAAGCATTTAAAAATATGATCAGTGTTGCCTGTAAAATGATCGAGAAGGATGTTTTAGCAAAAATGAAAGAGGAGCTAGTCAATTAATATGCTTTCGACAAAATAGATTTCTTCCTATTGAGTTTATAAGAATTGCCACTATCTTTATAGTCCACCTATAGTCCACGACCACCAAACAGCCACCAATGAGAGGATATTTACTATCCATGTTTCTTTATTGCCTTACCGCAGGGGCTCAACCCTATGCTGACCCGAATGAGTTAAAATCGCCCTCTTTAAGTGTTAGCAAAAAAACTTATTTCTTCTCTGTAGGCGAACGCAAACTACCTATTCATGTACATCAATATGGCGATGTAAAGGATCTTGTATTCATTAATATGCACGATGATGAGGTTACATCTGTAGAAGCCACCCGGCAATTGTTGGAAAGCAGAGGCGGAATACTAATACAAATTGAAAATTCGCAGAAGAGAAATGTGAGATTCAAAATGAGAGGCGTCACATACCAGTTTGACCCCAACCGCATTTTTTCCCGTGATGGCACCAAGTCAACGCTTGAATTCTTTTATCGGAGAAAAGTTTCTGAAAGAGTAATAGACGAGGTTGAGAATTTTGGTCAATGGCTTTTGCGGCTGATACCGGAAAATCCAAAATGTGTAATTGCATTGCATAATAATACAGAAGGAAATTTTTCGATCAGGGATTATTTACCCGGTCATAGTCGTGATGAGGTTGCCGAAACTGTGAATGCATTACCTGAACAGGATAGCGATGATTTATTTCTTACAACTGAGGCTTCAATATATACAGAAATAAAAGAAGCCGGTTACAATATTATACTGCAGGCCAACAGCCGGGCAAAAGATGACGGTTCCTTGAGTATCTATTGTGGTCGCAATAATATACGCTATGTAAACCTGGAAACACAACATGGCAAACTTCAACAGTATAGGGAAATGATGACAACCTTGCTAGATGTGTTGGATGGAGCAAAGCCCGGCAGAAATTTTTATAATTTTTCTATACAGCTTACGGATTCGGTAAATGCAGATCATATAAACACCGGAACCAAGATTTATTTCAATGAGAAAGAAGTTGGCGAGCTAAGCACTATTGAATTCTGGACAGACTTACAAAAGATCACCGGCCAGTTTTCGATAAAAAAAGATTTCATTATTTATTCCAATTCAGATCTTTTTCTAATTCAGTCAACATCATCCTCCCCGATAATTGAAATCAGGATTGACCCCACCCGGGAGAAATCCATTACCGATTCGCAAAGAGATATAATTGCAATCCAGTTAAAATAAAAGTGCCCGATAAGAAAGATATCGGCTTATCCTCTTCTTATTTCAATTGTTCGCATGAAAATGACTTTTCCTCTTACTCAGTATGAGAATTATTTTTCCCATTTATAAATGATTTGATGATATGTAGATGAGGCATAGATATTGCAAATTCTATTCAAACATTTATTTATGAACCGAATATTCTATCTATTGCTTTTTGCCATAATGATATTTTTTTCCGGCTGTGGTGTTGTAGAAGGTATTTTTAAAGCTGGTATGTGGTGGGCATTTATTCTAATTTTTGGATTTATTTTTCTCGTGATCTGGATTTTTTCAAAGACCAGGAAAAAATGACCTGTTGTTCCCGATACTTTCCTTACTCCGTTAAAATTTTCCTACCGGAGATGCTTACACATCTTACCCCGATATCTTTATGGAAAAAATTCCGCAGGAGAAACGAAAGAAGCATTAAGTACTTTCTGCAGGAGTTTGCAACTCTTCCTTTTCTTTTTCGACTGGCTCTACAAACTCATTCATATAAATTTTAAAGAGAACGATTATATAGCTAACTAATAAAGGTCCAAATACCAATCCTATAAACCCAAATAACCCCAAACCTACAATGACACCTAACACCGTAATAACCGGGTGTACATCACCCATTTTTTTCATAATAGTTATCCGGGCAATATAATCAACATTGCCGGTGACAATAAGACTATAGAATAACAGTCCAATTGCCATTACTGAATTTCCACTTGTATACGTATAAATAACTAAAGGTATCCAGACTAACATGGTCCCTACTATAGGAAAGAAAGCAAAGACACCGGTAAGAAAACCCCATAATGCCCATTCTTTCACTCCAAAAATGAAATAGCCGAGGGTCGCAGCAGCACCCTGGATAATTGAAATAAGCGGAATCCCCAATGCATTGGCTTTTACTATTTTTTTTGTTTCAGAAGCCAGCATTATGGTGTTGTTATCCTTTAATGGAATGACGCGGAACAATGTTTGCTCAATTTCACGGCCATTACATAGCATGTAATACAGAACGAATAACATTGTTACCAGGTTAGCAAGAAGATTAGCTGTGCTATTCAAGAAGGAAGGCAGAAAAGCAATCATTTTATCAAGAGACCCTGATAATGATTTTTCAGAAACAAAGGTATAACCCATTTTTTGCTGCACCTCTGCTACAGCTTGTTTAATAGTTTCAAGAGTAGCTGTAGGATCGCTGAGAAAATCATTCATCTTAGGGCTGATAAGTGTAATGGCAAGAAAAACCGGAAGCCCCAATAAAAGCAGGTAATACAAAATATATAAACCTGCAGCCCTTCCTTTTTTCCATTTCTTTTTATATACAAGCTGAAAATAACTAGCACGACTCAGAATATAAAGTGTTACTGCTCCCAATAAACCGGGAAGAAAGAGATATAATTCCTGGATAGAGATCCAGATGAGTAAAATTAATATAGCTAAAAGTAATACCTGCTTGATGCGGTTATTAAAGGTTACGTTCATTGGATGTTAATTTAAATATTGGAGATAGCTTGTATTATATACATTCTGGTAATTTACAACAAAAAGAGCCAGATCTTCTGATCCGGCTCCTCACAGGGTAATTAAACCGGGATTATTACACCCGGATTGAATGAAAAATTGTTAGTAGGGTTTGCCGGAGATTATTTGGACAAAGTTTTTTTTAAATATTAGCACCAGCAAATTTCACCAACAATTTTCCTTGTTCTGATCTTTATTATTACATACCACTAGTTTTTTTCTGCATTTCGGGAATCTTCTTTCTTACAAAATTGGCAACCAGGAATTGTACTGCTGTCCCGGTTATTTTTTTAAACATATTTCCCGAATTACCAACAACTAATTTTCTTCCAAGTAACCCTGCACCCATACCAATAGCCGTATTAATAGCCGCACTGCGTATATCTGGCGATTGAACTACATCTCTTAATGCTGTCCTGATCATATTAGAAGGACTAAAACTTTCCATCATACTCATTGCAGACATTTTAAATTCGGCCATTTGTTGATCCTGTAATTTTTCTAATTCCAGTATCCGCTTTTCCAGGCTGGTCATGCTTGATACAGAGGTTGCCACTACTTAATAATTTTATTTATTATCAGGTTCGTCAACGGATTCTTTATCAATTTGCGCCGAAATACATAAACTAAAAAACCAGCAAGCACATAAAAACCGCCTACAATAAAAAATCCATAACTTATATTACCCATCGCCGATCCGATCCAAAATGCCCCTCCAATACTTAATATTGTAATTGCAGTAATTGTGAGAATAACAACTGCTATTACCGAAATAATTGATGAAACTGTTTCAGAAATTTTTCCTGCAGCCCGAAGCTTCCATAACTCAACTTTTGTTTCTGCTATCTCCCCTGCCCTGGAAACAAGATTCTCTATATTGTCAATTATGGACTGCATGATAAACAGTTTTTATACTGCTGGCTGGTTAAAAATTTTCTTCAACAATCAAGACAAAGCGTTTTTCATCTCATTTTTTGCAGAACCAAGCTTTGCTTTTGTTTTATCAACAAATTCTTCTCCATCTTCTTTAACACCGGCGTAAGTTTCTTTTGCTCCATCAATAAAACTACCAACGGAATTTTTCACAGAGTTTGCCAGGTCGCCAGCCTTATTGAAAATTTTTTTTCGGGTATTTGGACCTGAATCTGGTGCCAATAAAATTCCCGCTACTGCGCCTACTGCTGCTCCGGCAAGAAAGGCAACTAATATGTTTGAAGTACTCATAAAAATGGTTTTTAATGTTTAAAAATTGTTTTAACTATGGATTACTTAAAGAATCATGCCGTATTACTACTGCATACTTTTTTTACTATCGCATTCCGGAAATTCAATTATTCTCTTTGGAGGTTTTTTTAACCGCAGGAATATCTACACCTAATGTCATAATCGAACGTAAAAAGAAAAGCAATGCAACGATCAAAGCTATATGTATGCTTGACGACCGGTCAGGAGAAAATAACCCAACTATCCACAAGCCTAAAAATGCAAAACTTAATATTAACAGTAGCATCCTTTTCATGTCAAAAGAAAAATGTTTAAAAGATAAATTGTAGTTATTCCGCCTGGTTAAATCCCTGACCCCCCAGCTCTTTTCCCGAAAATCAACGATAAGACGAAAAGAATAAGAAAGATGACGAAAAAAACTTTTGCAATAGAAGCTGCTCCGGAAGCAATACCACCAAAACCAAAAATGGCTGCAATGATGGCGATAACTAAGAAGGTAACTGTCCAGCGTAACATAATAGTTGATTTTAAGATTATCGAATTTTATTTAGTGAACTTCTTTCAATAAGGAAAATAGCATGCCACATCGTTTCGAACCTTTATAATAAATACTTTTCAATTTTAACGGGGCCTTTTTTCCCCAACCGAAGTAAAAACTACTAATGCTGCTTTCGCAATCTGTGGAATAATAGTTGCAAACCTTCTTTATCATTAACTAAAATCAGAAATGTATGAAAGTAAATATTGGCATTACGGAAAAAAACCTCTCGGCTATCAATTCACTATTAAGTAGTGTACTGGCGGATGCTGTTGTGCTTTACACTAAAACAAGAAAGTTTCACTGGAATGTTTCCGGCAATAGTTTTATGGAGCTGCACGAACTGTTTGAAGACCAGTATAAGCAACTAGAAAAATCTATTGATGAAATAGCAGAAAGAATTAACAAGCTTGGCTTCAAAACACCTGGAACAATGACGGAGTTTTTGCAAACGTCTTCATTAAAAGAAGCGCCGGGTAAATATCCTGATCAAAAACAAATGATAAAGGAGTTGCTGAATGACCACGAAGCAGTTGTAGTGCAACTGCGAAAGCATATTGAGGATAGTGATGAAAAATATAAGGATATAGGAACGGCCGATTTTCTTACAGATCTTATAAGGGAACATGAAACACTGGCCTGGAAGCTAAGGCGCTACCTTTCCTGATTTTTAAATAATGCGTTGCTATGGAATACATCTGACCATTAGGTTTAAAGGTCGAACTACAACAAATAGCTACATATATAATTCTACCAACGATGGCTGACCATTCTTGGGCATTATCCAAAACTATCGAGCAGTTATTTTGCTCCTGCCTTTGGTGGAAATGGAATTACCTTTAGTATAACAGACCCGTAATAAGGCAATAAAAATAAAAACTTAGGCTTTTCTTTCGACAGATAAACTGATTATATCTTCATTTTCTTATTCTTATGCAAAATGCGTTAAAAAAAATCAAGAGCAATCCCAGAATAAAAAATGGATACTTGGCAGGATTTACTTTTTTATTAATTGCCTGTTTAGTTACACTGTATGCCAACCGGCAACTTATAAGGCAATCTGAGCTGGTGGCAAACACTAACAAAAAAGTTACAACTATAGAAGCTTTATTGTCACAGGTTAAAGATGCCGAAACGGGTGTAAGAGGCTACCTCGTTAACCACGACAGCACATTTCTTGAACCTTATACAGGAAGTAAGATAATTGCAGATTCTTTATTTAAAATACTAAGAGAACAGATAGGGAGCAACCGTGAGCAACAAAACCATCTTACGGAACTAAAAACATTAGTGGATGAGAGATATTTCGCTTTGGAGGATAATGTTATTGTATATAACAGGAACAGCAAACGGATTATCGATTCTATTTATTACATACAAGTAAAGGGCAAAAGGGTAATGGATAACCTGAGAAAAAAAGCTACCCTTATACAGGCAAATGAAGCCGGGCAACTAAGCAGAAGAGATGAAAACCTTGCTCAAAACTTTAAGGCGTTGAACATTATAATTATTTCTACGATCAGTATTGCCGTTGCAATTTTGATCTTTGGTTTTATAACACATACAAAAGAAAACCAGGCGCGGCGGCAGGCAGAAAAAAAGATCATTGATTACCAGGCGGAATTAAATTCCCGAATCGAAGACCTGCACAAAGCCAATAAAGAACTCATACAGATACGCAGCCAGGAAAAATTTGCTGCTACCGGCCGTATTGCCAGAACAATTGCTCATGAAGTAAGAAACCCTCTTACAAATATTAACCTGGCCACTGATCAGTTAAAAGCAGAAATAATTAATGCGGATGAGAATAATAGTTTACTGTTTGAAATGATCAACAGAAACAGCCACCGTATTAACCAATTAATATCGGATCTGCTTAATTCTACTAAATTTTCTGAACTCACTTTTAATAGGATCTCGGTCAACGAACTACTTGACGAAACAATTAAAGAGGCAGCAGACAGGATTGCCCTTACGAATGTAAAAATAATTAAGAAATACAGCACTGATATATGCGATGTGACCGTTGATAAGGAAAGAATAAAGATTGCTTTCCTTAATATAATTATCAATGCGCTGGAGGCAATGGAGAATAGACCCGATGGCAAGTTGATAATGGAAACAAAGGGGGAAAATGACAAATGTAAAATAATATTTACAGATAATGGCCCCGGTATGGACGATGAATCACTGTCGAAATTGTTTGAACCTTACTTTACAAATAAGCCTAATGGAAATGGATTGGGTCTTACCAACACTCAGAATATTATCCTAAACCACAAAGGAGATATAACTGTGCAAAGCAAGAGAAATGGAGGAACAAGTTTTATTATTACACTTGATTTTGCAAAGTAGTCTGTAAAAATTGTGGAGTTTATTCCACAAACAGGGTAAAAAAGTAATCAATCTTCAGTACGACTTAGTAGAACATCAATTATATTATTTACCTCCGTAATGGTAAAAGGCTTGGAAAGAAAGAAATCGGCCCCGTTGCTATATGCCCTGGAACGATCCTGAGGAGTATCATGTGCAGTGATCATTATTATTTTTAGGTCAGGATTACTATTCTTGATTTTTGTAATGAAGTTAATACCATAGCCATCCGGCAGGCGATTATCTAATAACAAAATCTCCGGATCCTCCTGCTGAATACGGGTTTCAGCGGCGGCAAGAGAATGAACATAGGAAACACTGAAATTTCTTTTTGTAAGATTCCGGCTTAAAAAATAACAGATATCTACTTCATCATCTACTATCAGAATTTTAGCTACGGACGTCATGGCTGAATTAAATACACTCACTTTCAATCTAGTTTACACTTTCTATTATAGTCGCAAGAAATCTGCCATATATGATTTCAGGTGAAACCCACGAATTCAGGCATCTTCTTTGCTATTTGGGACTTACAAGCTTTAAAAAAGGGAATATATTTTCTCATTGTGATATAAGTTTTCAATTATAATTTTACTGTCTGAGTACCAATATTTTTCAAATCTTTTTTAAATAAATATTGACGAACCAATAATCAATAGCAAATGAAAAAAATACTGATTATCGATGACGACGCCGACATGTGTCGACTGCTTAGCCACTTCCTTCAACGGAAAGGATTTGAAACAGATTCGGCTCCTACAGCAAGTAAGGGCTTGGCAAAGTTTGCAGAAGGTCATTTCGACCTTGTTTTATGCGATTTCAGATTGGGAGAAAAAGATGGAAGGGATGTGTTGCAGGAAATAAAAAAACAAGATCCTGCGGCAATTGTAATCATAATTACAGGTTATTCTGATATTAAAATGGCCGTAGAGGTAATGAGGTATGGAGCGTTTGATTACATCACTAAGCCTTTAATACCAGAAGAGATACTTAACCTGATCAATAAAGCCCTGACATCAAGAGAGCCATCGGCTACAAAGCCTGTACAAGACAATAATACCAACACAACAGCCTCACCAACGTGGAATGCAAAAAAAATAATTCTGTCATCAGAAGAATATTTAGTAGGCGTTTCGCCAAAGACAACAGATGTGTATAAACAGGTAGCATTGGTGGCACCTACAGAATATAGCGTAATCATCTACGGCGAAAGCGGAACAGGGAAAGAAGTAATTGCACAAACTATTCATGACTCAAGCAACCGGAAAAACAAACCATTCATGGCGGTGGACTGCGGCACATTATCAAGAGAGCTTGCCGCGAGTGAGTTGTTTGGCCATATAAAAGGATCATTTACCGGTGCATTAGGCGATAAAGAAGGAATGTTTGAAGGAGCGGATGGCGGTACTTTGTTTTTAGATGAGGTATCTAACCTGCCGATGGATGTACAGATCACTCTTTTGCGGGTAATACAGGAAAGAAAATTTAAACGGGTAGGAAGCAATAAAGATCTACCTGCAGATGTACGGGTAATTGTAGCATCAAATGAAAACCTTCAGGATTCTTACCGGAAAGGAAAGTTCAGGGAGGACTTATATCACCGCTTCAATGAATTCTCTATTTCACTTCCACCTTTGCGGGAACGAAAAGAAGACATTGCTTTGTTCGGAGCATTTTTTCTTGATAAAGCCTGCAAAGAACTTGGTAAACAATTAGAAGGGTTTGATGAAGAAGTAATGCAACTTTTTCAATCGTATAGCTGGCCGGGTAATTTGAGGGAATTCAGAAATGTGATAAGAAGGGCAGCGTTATTAACTCCTTCAGGACTGATCACAGCAAATGTGCTGCCTTGGGAAATAATTGGAAACCTTGGAAAAGAAGCAGAAGCCCCTGCTGCAAGTAATGGTAATGGCCACATCATTCATTCACATCCGCCAAGAGATCTAAAGGATGCTACTTCACAGGCAGAATATGAAACCATCATGAACGTATTGAAAGAAGTAAAGTTTAATAAAACAAAAGCCGCTGAACTTTTAAAAATAGACCGTAAGACATTGTATAATAAAATGCGTCAGTACGAAGAGTCAAACCAATCAAGGAAACACGATGTCTCTGTCAAATAACAGATTATAACTATACCCTATCCTATCAGCATTTTCTGAAGTAATGATCAAGATTTTTTTCTTGATCATTACTTTTTTTAGTCCTTATATATACTACTATATTAAAAATCTTTCATGATAGTAGGCTAGATCATGAGTAGTAATTTTCCCGAATTGGTATTTTTTTCCCGTGTTTATGTATCCAAAACATTGCTTATGAGCACAAAATATTAATGGCATTGTTTTTACAATATCATTACTGCAAACTAATTTATAATAAATAAAATTTAATGTTTATGGCTAACACTCAAACAGACAACACTAAAAATGTCAACCCACAAGGAAGTGGTGCAAACAGTGCTACTGCTGAACCTCAAAAAGAAAGGGATCAAAAAAATAATCCTCAATACCGGGATTCAGACAGCGAAGATCAATCAACAGTTACCAACCAGGATTCTAAGATCATTAATAAGGATGAACCAATGAGAAAAGATCCAAAGGCTCAGGATGAAACAAATGATGATGAAGATGTTGATGAAAAAGGCAGGGTGGAAAATTATAAAGATGACCATGAAATAGATATGCCAACTCGGGATTCAGAAAAAACAGAAAAGAAGATTCCTAATATGGAAAGATAAAAGATAGTAGTATTGGATAAGGTATGGAGTGGTCATTTACTGGAGCAGTTTTTAAGTGATCACTCCTATACTATTTTTAGCCAGTACTAAACTTACGCCATTTCATTACCCAATTGTTTTTTAAAGAACTCATCAAAATAAAAAAGGTCTCATAAACTGCCTGTTTACAAGACCCTCTCATTTTTTTCGTGACCGCGTCAGGATTCAAACCTGAAACCTTCTGATCCGTAGTCAGATGCTCTATTCAGTTGAGCTACGCAGCCAAGGCCGGCAAAAATAAGACAAATAGGCTTGTGTGCCAAACAAAGAATTGATCTTGATTACGAAGTATAATTTTTTTTCCTGCAAAATTCTTGTGTTAATCTGTTCTAAAATTAATAAGCCTGCATTTCAAAAAAACAGTGTTTTAAATAACTGCTTATTACCCTCCTTTTCAGGCTATAATTTCTTCTAAAATCTGTTGATAACTAATAGAATTTTTTATTTGGACTGAAAGGCCTGAGCCTGTATTTTTGCACTCCTTTTTAGGAAAGGTTGATCTCGTAGCTCAGTTGGTAGAGCACAACACTTTTAATGTTGGGGCCCTGGGTTCGAGTCCCAGCGGGATCACAGCTAAGCTTCACAATTGTGAGGCTTTTTTATTCTTGTCCTGGCTGTTTTAGCTTCCATCCTGTCTTTGCTTTTTCCTCATCTACTATTTTCTTTACATCAGCCAGTAATTTTTTAGCATCATAAACAATTCCGTCTTTGATCGTATACTTCACACCGCCAACACGAACAGATTTATTTTCCGCATTCAATCGTATTGCACCAGTTCCATAAAGTACTTGTAAATTTTCTAACGGATTTGCATCGACAATAACCATATCTGCGAGTTTACCCACTTCAATAGTTCCAAGATCTTTATCTACCCCTAAAGCTTGTGCTCCATATAAAGTTGCTGAGCGGATAACTTCTAATGGATGAAAACCTGCTTCACGCAATAACTCCAGTTCGCGAATATATCCAAAACCATAGGTTTGATAAATAAATCCGTTATCGCTTCCTGTTGTTACACGACCGCCACGATTTTTGTATTCATTTACAAATGTCATCCACAAACGATAATTTTCTTTCCATTCTATTTCCTGCTCTGTTCCCCAATTGAACCAGTATGAACCATGTGAATTACGATTGGGTTCATAAAATTTCCATAGAGATGGCAATGTATAATCTTCATGCCATTCCAATCTTCTTGTTTTATGCAGGTCGCGACTGGCTTCATAAATATTAAATGTAGGATCGAGTGTAAAATCCAAGCCCAGTAATTCATTCATTACTGCATTCCATTTTTCGCTGTAAGGTTTTGCAGCTTGTTTCCAAAGTTTACCAGCTTCCTCAAAACGATGTTCTTCATTTGCATAATTATAATCGAGCGGATAATTCTGAACAGTTTGCTTTTCGAACATTGCTTCTGGTAATCCATACCAATGTTCCATTGATGTAAGCCCTGCTTTTGCAGAATTCACAACATTCCATTGCGCTACACTCATCTGCATATGATGGCAACAACTGCGTAATCCTAATTTTTTATTTTCACGGATAGCGGCATCCATGATCTGTGGCGCAGCTCCAAAAAATTTAATACCATCAGCTCCTTTCTTTGCGTTTTCATTTACCCATTCTCTTGCTTGTTCAGGCGTAGTGATGGTTTGCTTTGCTCCTTGCCCGAAAGCTGTGTAAGCAAAAATCCGCGGAGCAGTTATTTTGCCTTCATTGCTTTTTTGCTTTTCATCGAGTACCCAATCCAATCCATTGCCACAACTCGGGTCACGGATTGTAGTAATGCCATGCGCCAGCCAGAGTTTGAATACATATTCAGCAGGAGTGCCTTGTGCTGTTCCTCCAATATGTCCATGCATGTCTATCAACCCTGGTAACATATACATACCATCACATTTCAGTTCCTTTCCTCCCTCTTTCAACTTTGGTCTGCTGGCTTCATTGATCGGCATTCCCGGACTGCCAACTCCTGCGATCTGAACGATCCTATTTTTTTCAATTACAATATCCATCGGACCGATGGGAGGTGCACCGTTTCCATTTATCAATATAACACCACGAATGATCAATTGCGGCCATGGTCCATCACCCTCTTTTACTTCAGGTGCTTTTTTTATTTGTGGAAACGATTTGGTAAAAAATAAAATGCAGATAAATACTAAAAATATTTTTCTCATAGCAGTTGATTGAAAAAGAAAATTACTTCAAAGGAGTTCTTTGAACAAATAAAAAAATTACAGGCACACTACTGTCCTGTATATTTTTTTACGAGATCGACAAATGGTTTGAAATTTTTTAGGCTAACGAGATCAGGATCTGTGATCAGGCTTTCATAATCTTTGAAGCCTTTATCAATTGCCAGTTGCAAATAACGAACTGCTGGTTCTTTCTTATCACTTAGTGCATAACTGCAGGCCAATTGGTAATGCAAGTTGGCGTTGCGTGGTTCAAGTCGTACTCCTTTTTCAAGATAGACGATGGCAGAGTCAAATTTACTCATTGAATGATACAACAAACCAAGATTAGACGCTGCTTTCGGATAAGTAGAATCCATCTGCACAGCCCGGATATAGTAAAGCGCTGCAGAGTCATTTTGTTCAAGTCGCTGATAGGATGCACCGATACTATTTACCACCTGCACTGAAGAGTTATCTAACGCCAATGCCTTTTTATAATAAACAATTGCTGAATCAAAAACTTTCAGATCATAAAAATAACCGCCAACGCTTGCATAAACTGTTGCACTTGCGCCTCCTCTCCTTGTTAATTGTTTCTGATAATAATATCCCGCTGAATCCAGTTGATTCATCTGCTTAAAGACGGATGCAAGATTAAGATTAGCATACGTATTATCAGGATCGAGAGTGATCGCTTTGCGCAAATAAATTCTTGCCGAGTCCAGTTTTTTGTTTTCCCGCAGGAATACTAATCCAATATGTCCATAGGTATTGGCATTGGATGGATCATAAGCAAGCGATTTGCGCAGGTAGGTTCTTGCCGAATCATATCGCTTCAAATCAAGGAAGGCCAAGCCGATCTCATTCAATGAGCCAGAGTTTGCATCATTAAATCCGCGGTTATCTTTCAGGAAGTTCGTAACAGAGTCAACCTGGTCAAGTTCTTTGAACAAACGCATCAGGTTATTATAAGCTGGCAGGTAATCTGGACGTATTTGCAATGCCCGTTTGAAATAGCTTTTCGCAGAGTCATACTTTTTATCTTGTTTAAATACCACACCGAGATTATTCAGGATAATATTATTTCTCGGCTCAAGATTAATTGCTTTCTGAAAATAACTATAAGTACTATCCAATTGCTTTTGCTCTCTGAACACAAGACCAGTATTGATCAGTGAAAATGCAGAAAAAGGATTTACAGCCAATGCCTGCCTGTAATACGCTTTTGCAGAATCATATTCTTTTGTTTCAAAGAAAATTCTTCCCATGTTATTATAGGACTCTTCATAATTAGGGTCAAATAAGATAGCCCGCCTGTAATACACTTTTGCAGAATCATATTCTTTTAACTGTTTGTAAAAATTACCGATATAGATATTTACAGTTGCTTTATCCTGGTAGTTGACAAATGCTTTGTCAAAATAAACCCGTGCTGAATCATACTGTCGCTTTTCAATAAAAGCTTTGCTCATACCATTATAGGCATTGATGAACTTCGGATCAAGCGTTATACTTTTTCTGAAATAAATAATAGCAGAGTCATATTTTTTTCGGCTCATATAAATCCAACCGATATTATTTGTAGCATAAGTATTTTTTGGTTCTATTATCAAAGCCTGCCTGTAATTATAAATAGCAGAGTCCGCCCGGTTCAATGTTTGGTAATAACTTCCTAAGTCAACCCATGCATCAGAAATGGTCGGATCCAAATCAATTGCCCGACGATAATATTTTGTAGCAAGATCCGGCTGGGCAAGACTGCGGTAAGAAAATGCAAGGTTCAGATAGGGATATCTCCATTTCGGCGCCTTTGCAATCGCTTTTAATGCATAATAGATCGAACTGTCGTAACGTTGGTTGTCCATATGCAATGATGAAAGTGTGTTCATCAGGTAGGCAGCATCCTTTTCAGTAGTAATAGCGGTATAAGCATATTGAAATGCTCTTTTGATATCAACTGTTTTCCTATCCCTGCCGAAATAACCTCTTGCTTTAAAAAAATACATCCTGCCGGTTAATGATTTTGCATACTGCGGATCATCAGGTTCAATCAATTTTATAGCTTTCTCCAGCATCAACCCCACTTCATAGAATTCCTGTCGTGCAATTTTTTCCATCCGGTCAAGACTTGAACTCCCTTCCCCTCCCTCATCTTCTACTGTTTCCGACATCTGGCTTCTTATCTTTTGAATCGTCGACGCATCCTTACAATCAAGATAAAGATTGATTTTTTCCTGTGCCACATTCACGAACTCAGCAGCAAGTGTTGACTGTGCATCCGAAGTATATGGATCACCTGGATATTTTTTTACCATCTGCTCATAATAGTACTCAGCAGATTTATCACCCGTCAGTTTATTTTCTTTTATGGCTTTGTTGAAAGCATTGTACGATTGTATCAATACGGTATCCTCATAAAAATGTCTGTACTTATATCTGGCTTGAAATGCATTCCCCCCCGATTTTAAATATTGATCCTTTACTTGTATCCATTTACGCAAATAAGCAGTGTCGATCTGTGAGATCATCGGATCCTTTGTCTCCGGACAGCAGATATAGGGTTCCTGTTTTTTATGAAATTTTGTCATCGCAAAAGAGGGAACGTTCTTATCAATATATGACTTAAGCTCATACAGTGATACCTTCTTATCTTTTGATTCATCTGCTGAGCCGTTTAATCCGTCCACTAGAAAATAAGTAAAGAGACCATGACCCGTTCCGCCAATCTTTCCATCTTCAAATGATTCCTGTCCCGCACCAGTTGCAAGCATGGTTATTTCACCAGATGATTTTTGAGTAATCGCCTTTGTAAGTGCTGCCTGGCCATCTTTACCACCGGGCAGCTCATTACTACGACAAGCATCCATGATAAAGTACACTTCTACTCCTTTACCGGTCATTTCCTCAATACGACTTTTCAGGTTATATAACTGAATGCTACCCCCGGCGAGATAATTGTTCTTATCGCCTGCCGGGTTAGTTTCATAAGTAAGAAAGAAAAATTCATCTTCATCAATTGCATCTCCATGTCCGGCGAGATAGATAAAAAGTCGGTCCTTGTCTCGCAGGCTTTTTGCCTTCAGCCATTTATTCCCTTTGCTCCAGAAATTCGTGGACATAGCCTGCTCATTCAATAGCATAAAAATATTGTCATCGCTCAAAGAGCCGCCGGCAGGAGATTTTAAAAAATCATGGAACAATTCGGCATCCTTATCTGCGTACTGAAGCTCACGAACATATTTGTATTTGGAAATACCAAGGATAATTGCAAAGGTCTGAGGCCCGGTAATAGTTGAGTCACGGAGCTTGGGTGGAGCCTGCGCATGTAAATACTTGACTTGCAACAAGCCGAGTAAGAGAAGCAAAATAACAATGGAACCTTTTTTTGCCATAAATTAGCCTTCGAATTTACTGATTTGCGCAGACAATCTATACCACAAAAGTGGTAATCTGGCCTTTTGGCCATTTCATATTCAGTTTTCCATATAGTTTTGTTCAAAATCGGTTAAGCATAGTTCCATTCATCAAGGCTTAATAGAAGCATCAATGATGAACGGAGCGTCGCCACTAAAGTTAAATCGGAGTTAATGCTGCCGGGAACCAAAAATTAAAAATGAAGCTACCATTTCACAAACGCATTTTCCATCATTCCAAAAGGTATGCAAGACATCTTACAAAATATCTCTACGAAAGAGATACGATTTTTGCTACCCTTTCAGTGTTCATATTCCTGTTTTTGCTGGGCATAATACCTATCAATTTCTATGTGCTGAACCCGATGAAAATGGCCCTGAAGGATTTTGATTTTAATGATATTGCTTATGCAAAAACTCATAAAGATGATGGTATAAAGATTGACAGGCGGATTGTAATAGTTAACATTGGTACATTGGACAGGGCACAAATGGGATTCCTTATCGAAGCTGTAAATGCATATAAACCCAAAGTGATCGGGCTTGATACTTTTTTTGAAGGTGAGAGGGAATCTGAAAAAGATTCAATCTTAAGAGAAGCATTCAGAAAAACAAAAAACCTCGTAGCGGTAAGTGTGGCCGAAGCTGATGAACATGGTAAGATAAAGATCAAGAAAAACAATTTTGATGATGTACTTCCCAAACGTGGTTATGCCAACCTTGTCGGCGAAGATGTAGGTACCATACGCTATTATGCTCCATTCGATGATATAGACGGTAAAAGGTACCCTCAAATTACTTCTGCAATCGTAAAAGAATACAACGATACCACCTATAAGAAATTAGAAAAAAGGCATAAGGAGGTGGAAACAATAAATTATACCAGGACGGTAAACAATGAGGACAAAAAGAAATACCAGGTAGTTGAACCTGAGGAATTGTTTGCAGATGGAATTGATACTAATATGCTCAGGGGAAAGATCGTTCTTCTTGGCTATATTAATCTTGATCCCAATAATATAGAAGATAAAAAGTTTACCCCCATGAATAGCAAATTCTATGGTAAACAGCACCCGGATATGAATGGAATCATCGTTCAGGCAAATATTATCTCGATGGTTCTGGATGGAGAATACGTTAATAAAATGCCGGCATGGGTAGCCTGGATATTTGCCCTTTTGATTGGCTGGCTGCATATGTCCCTTTATATCCGGTTTTACCTTGAGGATCATATCTGGTTTCACCTGGTCGCTAAGCTTACCCAGGTGTTTTCAGTGATATTTTTTGCGTATCTTGGCATGATTATTTACGATAAGTTCAGAGTAAGGCTGGAAATGAAGTATACGCTGTATGTAATCGCCCTTGCTGTTGACGTGATTTACTTCTACGAAGCCTTAGTTACCTGGATGCACAAAAAATTTGGTTATGCAACCATTTTCGGCCACCATCATCATGAACATGGGACAGAAGAAGCCCATCACCCTGCTGTACATTCAACACATGAACAACATACAAATACCCACGAGGCCCATTAAACAAAACTAACGAACATGAAAAAACTCTTCTTCCCGCTTACAATTTTACTGGCTACCTCTGCTGCTGCACAGGAGAACCAGTTTGTAGTTTACAGTGTAAAAGGAAATGTAACTGTGGTACAGAACAACGCTGAAACAAAAGCAAAGATCGGGACCATTGTTACCAGTGGATCCACCATTAAAGTACCGCAGGGTTCATTTGCTACATTGATCTGCAATGAGACCCGGGCATTTTCTCTTAACAAAGCCGGCAATTATAATACCGCCAGTTTTAAAGATTCCTGCAAAGTCGGAGGTGGCTCCCTTAGTTCCAACTACATGAAATATGTATGGAATGAAATGACCAAGCCGAAAGGCAGTCCCGAAAAAAACAGGAAACAGTATATGAACAATGTAGGTGCTGTTAGCCGCGGTATCAACAATGTATGGATAGACCCGAAACTGGATACGGTAAATTATGTTTCCGGTACAGTGCCGCTTTCATGGAAAGCTTTTACCGAGTCTGAGGAATTTGAATTCAAATTATTTGAATCAGCTACCGGTGGCGAACCCATTCATTCAAAAGTTGTGATGAAAAAGCATGTTGATATTAAAGATATCCTGACCATTATTAAACCTGGCAAAACTTACTATTGGACAGCCATGGTAAAAGGCGAAGAAAATGAAGACAGGAAATTATTGAAATATTGGACAAAAGAAGAATATGCTATTTATTACAACAGCATAAAAAATGCAGGCCCTGCTGCTGAATCAGATGGTGAAAAGAATTTTCGTATTGCCTTCATACTGGAGGAAGCACATTTCCTGGCCGAAGCTTATGACCATTATTTAAAAGCAACACAGTTTACACCTGATAATGTTTTTTTCCGCTCTACATTTATGTCGTTTAAAAAAGATTACGAGATCAAATAAAATAAGAGTGAAAAGATATAGTGGGTCCCGCTTCGGCGGGACTTATTTTTTTATGAAAGGTGTTGCTGATACCCTTTGTTTCCTTAGTTTAGCCCCGCATTAAATTAATTACTATGAAAAGAATATTTGCACATGCTTTGTTCCTGCTTGCCGTTTCATCGCAGGCACAGATGAAAGCGGATGATGTAAAAACATTTACATTGAAGAACGGAATGAAATTCCTTGTCATCGAGGACAATTCAATTCCTAATGCCAATATGTATATGTTTTACAAGGTAGGTAGCCGAAACGAATACCAGGGTATTACAGGTCTCTCCCATTTTTTTGAACACATGATGTTTAACGGTGCCAAAAAATATGGTCCGAAAATGTTTGACCAGACTATGGAATTTAACGGCGGCGCCAATAACGCTTATACAACAGAGAATGTAACGGTGTACACCAACTGGTTTCCATCTTCAGCAACTGAGGTGATCTTCGATCTGGAAGGTGACCGCATTTCCAGTCTCAGCATTGACCCTAAAATGGTGGAGAGTGAAAGAGGTGTTGTAATAAGTGAAAGAAGCACTGGTCTTGAGAATTCACCATGGAATGTACTTTTTCAAACTGCACAAGGTGTAGCGTTCTTAGAACATCCTTATCATTGGCCGGTAATCGGATACCTGGACGATATGAAGAATTGGAAACAAGCTGACCTTGAACGTTATTTTAAAACTTACTACGCACCGAATAATTGTGTAACAGTTATTTCGGGTAATGTAAAGTTTGATGAAGTAAAAAAGCTGGCTGAAAAATATATTGAGCCAATACCTGCACAAGCCGCACCTCCGAAAGTGAACATAGTTGAACCGCCACAAAACGGCGAACGCAGAGTCGTGATGCAAAAAGATGTAGCTACACCCTATATCGGGATTGGCTGGCATGTACCGGAAGCAAAGCATGAAGATTATTATGCGCTAACATTATTAAGCGATATTCTTACCAGTGGACGTTCATCAAGATTATACAGTTCGTTGGTTGATAAAAAGCAACTGGCAACAAATATCTTCGCCAATTTTGGTGAGAGCTTCGATCCTACGCTTTTCAACATTGCAGGTGTAACTGCAAAAAACATCAGCGAACTGGACCTGGAAAAAGCTATTTATGAGGAACTGGATAAAATAAAAAAAGATGGTGTTACTGATAACGAACTACAGAAAGTAAAAAATCAAAAGCTGATGGAGTTTTATGGACAGGTGGAAACAATCAATGGTAAATCAAATAACATCGGCACTTATGAAGTGTTCTTTGGTGATTACCGGAAAATGTTTGATGCACCCGCAGCATTTAATAAAGTAACATCAGATGATATTAAAAAGGTGGTAACAAAATATTTTACCAAATCAAACCGTACGGTAGGAATTTTAAAATCAAATACTGAAGAATAACCAACCTAAAAAGAAATTTTATGCAAAGAATATTTTATATACTGGCTATTTGTTTGTTTACCGGCATTAGTTTAAATGCACAATCGTACAAACTACCGCCTTACGAGAAATTCAAATTGAAAAACGGGCTAACCGTTTATTTGATGGAGCAGCATGAAGTACCCATCATCAGTGTATCGGTAATTTTACCGGCAGGTGCCATTTATGATGGAGAAAAATCAGGCCTGGCATTGTTAACTTCTTTTGCGTTGAAGCATGGCACAAAAAATTTCAACAAACAAAAATTGGATGAAGAACTTGATTTTCTTGGCGCAAGTATAGGCACTTCATCTTCAAAAGAATCAGCAAGTCTTTCAGCAAGAATGGCCACAAAGGATAAAGACAAAGTGTTGAACATGCTTAAAGAAGTTTTGCTGGAACCAACATTTGATGCAGGAGAGTTTGAAAAAGAAAAAAAGCGTTGGCTTGTTACTCTTGAGCAGCAGAAAGAAAGTCCCCGTTCCGTTATCGGTTCTTATTTTGATAAGTTTTTATACGGCGATCATGTATATGGAAATATCGGATCGGGAAAAATTTCAACTGTTACCCCACTTACTGTTGATGACGTAAAGAAATTTTATGCTGAAAATTATTTGCCCGAAGGAGCTGCCATTTCAATTGCCGGTGATTTTAAAATGGCTGAAATGAAAACGACTGTTACCAATCTTTTTTCTGAATGGAAAAAAGGAACTAAGCCACAGGTTAATCTTGCTTCAAAACCAATTACAAAACCAGGTAAGCAACAGGTCTTACTCATTAATAAAGACGATGCGAAAGAAACAACTTTTTATATCGGTGCACCGGGTATCAGCCGAAACAATCCTGATTATGTTTCAATAGATGTGATCAATACATTATTCGGTGGCCGTTTTACATCTATGCTCAATGATGAGCTGCGGGTAAATACCGGTTTGACTTATGGTGCAAATAGCCGTTTCGCTGCACTTAAGAACGGTGGCAGTTTTGTTATTTCAACTTTCACAGCCGGTAAAACAACTGAGCCTGCAATTGATAAAGCACTGGAAGTTTTGGATAAACTGCATAAAGATGGTATCGATGAAAAATCGTTGGCTTCTGCAAAAAATTATGTGAAGGGACAATTTCCTCCACGTTATGAAACAGCCGGTCAGTTAGCTAATTTAATGACCCAAATGTTCTGGTATAATTTTGATGAATCGTTCATCAACAATTTTGAAAAGAATGTTGACGGACTGACATTAGATAAAGCAAAAGAAATAATTGCTAAATATTTTCCTAAGGATAAGCTGCAGTTTGTACTGGTTGGCAAATCAGCAGACATTAAAAAGATAGCAGAGAAATACGGCCCGGTAACAGAAGTGCAGATAAAAGAAGAAGTGAAGAAAGCGTTTTAGATGATAATTGCGCAGATGATAACTGATAGTTAGAAGATAATAGTGCCTCCCTTTTTCGGGAGGCATTTTTTTACAGATGCAGTTACTATCTTTAGCGCAACTAATACCCCTTTAGGGGACAGGGGCATGAAAATACAATTCTGGAGTATAGGGAAAAGTCATGAAGCATATATCAAACCCGGTGTGGAAGAATTCACTCACCGCATCTCTAAATATTATAAAGTTGAATGGAACCTGATACCCGTTCCGAAAAATGCCGGCATGATGAGTGAAATGGATCTGAAAAAGAAAGAGGGTGAAATGATCTTAAATTTCTTAAGCAAAGACGATTATCTTGTCGTATTAGATGAAAGAGGAAAGCTATTAAGCAGCGAAGGACTCGCTGAATTTATACAGAAGAGAGGAAATGAAAGTGTGAAGAGTTTGATCTTCCTGGTTGGTGGTGCTTTTGGAATTGATGATACAGTATTGCAAAGGGCAAATTTTAAATGGAGCCTTTCACATCTTGTATTTCCTCACCAGTTGGTAAGATTGATCTTAGCCGAACAGGTCTACCGGGCATGCACCATTCTTAAAAATGAAAAATACCATCACAAATAAATTATATTTGAAAATCTTTAACCCAACGACTACTTCATGCTGAGCTTAACTGTTATCATCTGCATCCTGACTGTTCTGCTTTCTTTTTCCGCATTTAACAATCACAAACTTATAAATGATCTGATCTTTTGGCCTGCTGAGCTTACAAGACGCAATCAATGGTATCGCTTCATCACTTATGGTTTTATTCATGGCGATTTTATGCACCTGATCTTTAATATGATTGCCCTGTATTCTTTTGGAGAAAGTATTGAAAATTATTTTAAAGACCCGGTCTTGTTTGGGGAAAATGGTGGTCTTGTGTTTCTTGGTTTTTATTTCTCTGCTTTAATAATTTCTGTTATTCCTGATTATTTTCAGCACAGGGACCATTATCATTACCGTGCATTAGGTGCTTCGGGTGCAGTGTCTGCAATTATTTTTTCTGCCATATTGTTTAACCCCATGGGCGGAATCGGTTTTGCATTTTTACCCGGCATCAATATTCCCGGATTTATTTTCGCTGTGCTGTATCTCGTTGTATCAACTATCCTTGCAAAGAAAGGCCAGGATAATATTGGCCATATGGCACATATCACCGGCAGTGTTTATGGATTACTCTTTACTTATCTTGCCACAAAACTCTTTACAGACTATGATGTGATTGATGTTTTCTTGCGCAGAATACAATCAGGATTTTAGTTCCAGTTTCAGAACTGATTTCGTTTTCCCGGTAATTTTAAAACGTTCATCTATCCGGTGACCAACAACCCAGATAATTTTTTTATTACTTTCAATTACCCAAATTTTTTCTTTAGCAGGCTTTGAAAGTTTACTATCAATAAAAAACCGGGAAAGTTTTTTCTTTTTCTTCATGCCCAATGGATAAAAATAATCGCCTTGTTTCCATTTACGAAGAATTAGCGGATAGCTGATCTCTTTTGAATCAAGACATGCAGTTGCATTGCCGGTTGTTGGCTTCTGGCTATTGGTTTCCTCTATATGTAAAATACCTTTTTCGAATCCAACATTTTTATCTTTCTGTTCAATTATAATGATCCCGGATGCTGCAGACTGCACCGGGCTGATGATAAACCAATGACGGTGTTTGATCAACCTGTAATTAAATGACGGGGAATCAATATAACGACCCGATTCGCTTTCGGCTAACTTCAACACTTCAACAATTTGTTTTTCGCCGAACCCAAACTCTGAAATTATTTCATAGATCAATGCCCGGTTATTATAACCCAGTAATTGTTTGATAGGAATATGCCATTCGCTTCCTTTCTCTTTTACCAGTTTCTTTTTTAAACCGGCTACTGATAGTTTGTAAAGTTTTTCTATTTCTTTAAACCTTTCAATATTATCAGCAAGGTTTTCTTTTACCTGGGGATAAACTTTGCTGATGGCTGGAATAATTTCATTCCTGAAAAAATTTCTTGTGTATTTGGAAGATTGATTAGAAGAGTCTTCAACAAACTCCAATTTATTCTCTTTTGAAAACTCCAGGATTTCTTCCCGTGTAAAACAAAGCATTGGCCTTTTGATATGGCCATAAGAAACAGGAATACCAGTCAATCCATGCAAACCTGTACCGCGGCAAAAATTCATCAATACAGTTTCTGCATTATCATCCTTATGATGTGCAGTGAGCAGGTGAGTGGTGAGCGGTGAGTGGTGAATAGGATTCTCAGAATTGCCCGTTGCCCATTGCCCATTGACAATTTCCTCAAACCATTCATATCTTAAAACTCTCGCTGCCTCCTGGATTGATAATTTATTTTCATCAGCATATTTCTGCGTATCAAATTTCTTAACCTTAACCTCAACCTTATACTTTTCTCCCAATGCTCTTACAAACTGTTCATCTCTTTCACTCTCATCTCCTCTTAATTGAAAATTGCAATGAGCAATAATAAAATCGTAGCCAGACTGTTTACATAATTCACAAAGCACAACAGAGTCTACACCACCGCTTACAGCCAGCAGTAACTTATCTTTTGATGAGAAAAGATTTTCGTCTTTAATGAACTGTTGATATCGTTGCAGTAAATTCAAATTTGTTCAATATTGTTCTGAACCCTGAAGAGTGCGACGCAACAAAAGTTCAATAGTAGCAATACAGTTGATTTCATAAATAAAAAATTGTACTCAAAGCATTTTCGATGGTCTAAAAATTTTTCGAACTAAGTTCCCCCTTTAGGGGGACAGGGGGCTAAAAAGTTAACTCCTCATATGCACTTCTCAATTCCCCGAATGCATGATTATCTCCTATTCTTTTTGTTTCCTCCATTCCTTTTTCATAAATCTTAATTGCGTTATCAGTTTCGCCAATTCGTTCCAGCAATTTAGCGAGGTGATAATAACTGCCGACGTAACCCGGCTCTCGTTCCAGTATTACTTCAAATAATTTCTGTGCATCTGCATCATTACCCAGCTTGATATACTCCAGCGCAAGAGCATGCTGCAGAAAACTATCTGCAGGGTTATCTCTAAGCATTTCATTTATTCGCACTATCCTATCCATCTGGAAAAATTATTAGTTATTAATTACTAAATATTAATTGCCCACCCTTATCTTTGCTTTGGTTGCATAAACAACTATTTCTCTGACCTAAATAATCTCACATGAAGATTCTTGTCTGTATAAGCAAAACGCCGGACACAACGGCAAAAATAGCCTTCACCGATAACAACACGAAATTCGATAACAACGGTGTGCAGTGGATCATTAATCCTTACGATGAATGGTATGCATTGGTTCGTGCCATTGAACTGAAAGAAGCAGATGCATCAACGGTTATTCATCTTTGTACAGTTGGTGCTGCTGATGCTGAACCTATCATCCGTAAAGCACTTGCACTTGGTGGCGATGAAGCTTTCCGCGTAAATGCAGACAGTCATGATAGTTTTTATATCGCATCGCAAATTGCTGAAGTAGCAAAACAAGGTGGCTATGATCTGGTCTTTACCGGAAAAGAAACAATTGACTATAACGGTTCATCAATCGGTGGAATGGTTGCGGAACTACTGAACCTCCCCTATGTTTCATTGGCAACAAAATTTGATCTGGCCGGAAACAAAGCAACCATCACAAGAGAGATTGAAGGTGGCGAAGAAGTTTGTGAAGTGGATTTGCCAGTTGTTGTAAGCTGCCAGAAAGGTGTTGCTGAGCAACGCATACCAAATATGCGAGGCATTATGGCTGCAAGAACAAAACCATTGAAAGTAACAGAACCTGCAGCGGTTGATCCACTCACTTCAATAACTAGTTTTGAATTACCACCCGCTAAGGCAGGTGTAAAATTGGTTCCTGCAGATAATCCTGAAGAACTGGTTCGCTTGTTACATGAAGAAGCAAAAGTTATTTAACTAATATCTCAATATCCAATATCTTAATATCACATAACTCTTCAATCAACTCATATGTCTGTTTTAGTTTTTATAGATCAATCAGAAGGCCAGGTAAAAAAATCTTCCTTTGAAGCTTTGACTTATGGCAGCAAATTAGCAGCGCAACTCGGCACAAGTGCTGAAGGAATTATTTTGGGCACAATAAAAGATGATATCGCTGCATTAGGAAAATATGGTGTTTCAAAAATTCATCATGTAAATAATGATGCATTGACCAACCTTGATGCGCAAACTTATACGAATGTGATTGCGCAGGCAGTACAGGCTTGCGGCGCAACTGTAGTTGTGTTCTCAAATAATGTAAATGGAAAAGCAATAGCCCCACGTCTTTCTGCAAAACTGAAAGCCGGATTAATTTCCGGTGCAGTTGGTTTACCTGATACAAGTAATGCCCGCCCGGATGATCCGGTCGGACGGGGTTTTGTAGTGAAAAAAGGAGTGTTCTCAGGAAAGGCCTTTGCAAAGATCGCTGTAAATACAGCTGTAAAAATTATTGCGATACAGCCCAACTCCTTCCAAACAATAGCCGGCGGTGGAACAGCGGAAGTTGTTGCATTCAACGCAACAGTTGATACACCCAAAGTAAAAATAACAGCCATAAATAAAATAACAGGCGAGGTGCCGCTTAGCGAAGCCGAACTCGTTGTAAGTGGTGGCCGCGGATTAAAAGGCCCTGAAAACTGGGGCATGATAGAAGAAATGGCTAAACTATTAGGGGCAGCTACAGCATGCAGCCGTCCGGTTTCCGATGCACATTGGCGTCCGCATCATGAACATGTGGGACAAACAGGGCTTGCCATTGCACCTAACTTATATATTGCAATTGGTATCTCTGGCTCTATTCAGCATCTGGCTGGAGTAAACCGCAGTAAAACGATTGTGGTGATCAATAAAGACCCCGAAGCCCCTTTCTTTAAAGCGGCAGACTATGGAATCGTTGGTGATGCATTTGAAGTAGTGCCTAAAATGAACGAGGCTATAAGGAAATTAAAGGCGCACTAATGAGAGGTTTAAAAATCATTAAAATATGTTGAGTAAAGCAGCTTTTATTAGGCTGCTTTTTTTATTAAAATGACTATTTTCGTGCCGGTTATGAAGAAAATAGAATTGGAAATAGTAGCCCTTTCGCACAGTATTACGCAAACACATTCGTATGCAGTTGTATTGGGAGAGGCAAATGGTGTTCGCCGTTTGCCCATTGTTATTGGTGGTTTTGAAGCACAGGCAATTGCAGTGGCACTTGAAAAAATGCAGCCCAGTCGTCCACTTACCCACGACCTGATGAAAAATTTCATGAATGCTTTTGCACTCACATTGCATGAGATCATCATCTGCGATCTGCAGGAAGGGATTTTTTACTCAAAGCTTGTTTGCTCATCCGATAATGACACGGTGGAGATCGATTCCCGTACATCTGATGCATTGGCGCTGGCCGTTCGTTTTGGCTGCCCTATTTATACCTACGAAAACATTCTCGAGAGTGCTGGCATTGTAATGGAAGACCAGGAAAAAGGCGGCAAAAAGAAAAAAGGACAGGAAGTTGCAGTGGAAGAACCGCAGCATACCGGTAAGGAAGATCTAAAAACAATGACGCTGGATGAACTGAATGAACTCCTGAACAATGTGCTGGAATCAGAAGATTATATCAGGGCCGTTGCTATACGTGATGAAATAAACAGCCGGAAGAAGAAATAATTTTTGTACCGGGCGACATTACTACTATTAAGTTTCTGTTGCGGCGCTCCGTTCAGGGTTCTGTTCTTTTTTCAGCAATTGCGTCGCAGTTTACCCTGAGCTTGTCGAAGGGTCACTCACTTGTACGTTCTTATCGCCACTCAGCATATCCGAATAATCTCTTAATGGTAACATTTCCTAACTGCAAGATCAATCTTGGCTTAAGCATTACCGGCAAACGTCCGGATGGTTACCATAATCTTGAAACAATATTTTTCCCGATTACTATTAAAGATGTTCTTGAAATTATTTCTGCAGATAAAACTGAGCTTACAGTAACAGGAAATGAAATTGATGTTAAGCCCGAAGAAAACATTTGCTTTAAAGCATATCAACTACTGAAAAAAGATTTCCCTGAACTGCCAGCAATAAAAATTCATTTACATAAAACAATTCCATCCGGTGCAGGATTGGGAGGAGGTAGTGCCGATGCATCTTTTATTTTAAAAATGCTGAATGATAAATTTCAGCTCAACTTATCTACCGATCAGCTTATCAGTTACGGGTTACAGCTCGGTAGTGATTGTCCTTTCTTTATCATCAACAAACCTTGTCTTGCCACAGGCCGTGGAGAAATACTGGAAGAAATAAAAATTGATCTGTCAGCTTATAAAATTTTGATCATTAATCCCGGTATTCATATCAATACAGGTTGGGCATTTACACAACTCACTCCTACCCTGCCTGCAAAACCGATTAAAGAAATTATCCAGCAACCTGTCTCAACGTGGAAAGATAAATTGAAAAATGATTTTGAAGAACCGGTATTCAAAAAATATCCTGAAATAAAATCATTAAAAGAAACTCTTTATAACAACGGAGCCATATATGCAGCTATGAGTGGAAGCGGTTCTTCTGTTTTTGGTTTATTTGAAAAAGAGAAAAAGATGAAGATCGATTTCCCTGGAAATTATTTTACAAAAGAGTTATTCTGCTAAAGCAAGTAAGGATTCGAGATCAAGTCTGTCTGTTCCCATTACAAGATTTCCTTTTTCATCAACTGGCCATTCTTCTTTGGGTTTATCCCAATACAACTCTACTCCATTTTTGTCCGGATCATCCATATAAAGAGCTTCTGATACACCATGATCACTTGCACCAGTCAACGGATATTTTGCGTCAATCAATCTCTTCAATGCAATTGCAAGGTCTTTTCTTGTGGGATACAATATTGCTGTATGATAAAGTCCTGCTGTATTTATCGGTGCTGGTCCTGCATTTTTACTGTGCCATGTATTGAGCCCGATATGATGATGATAACCACCAGCCGAAATAAACACGGCGCTATCACCGTAGTATTGCTGAACCTCAAAACCGAGCAGATCCCGATAAAACTTTAACGACCTCTCAAGATCAGCTACTTTTAAATGCACATGCCCGATTCTTGTGCCTGAAGGAATTGTGTAAGCCATATAAAAAATTTAATCTAACTGTATAAACTTATAACCTATTACTTAAAACTCTACGCTTCTTTTCTTATCTTGCATGCAAATGTCGCACAACAAATCATATTTATTCTTATCATTCCTCAAGAATAATCTCGATCTACTCAATCATCGAGGGTAGCCCCTCCTGCCTCCCCAAAGGGGAGGTTCCCGAGCATTCATTATTACTTATCATCTTTTCACTATTATCTTTTTATGACATCAACTATTATGTTATCCGATAAAACACAATATTATTTAGATCTCGAAAAAAAATACGGTGCACATAATTATCACCCGTTGCCGGTTGTGCTTTCAAAAGGCGAAGGTGTTTACCTGTGGGATATAGATGGCAAACGCTATTATGATTTTTTAAGCGGCTATTCTGCCGTTAACCAGGGCCATTGTCATCCAAAGATCTTAAAAGCATTTATAGAACAGGCACAGCAACTTACTTTAACAAGCCGTGCATTCCATAATAACCTGTTGGGTGAATATGAAAAGTTTATCACCGAATATTTTGGTTATGATAAAGTGTTGCCAATGAATACAGGTGTTGAAGCAGTTGAAACCGGTATTAAACTTTGTCGGAAATGGGCCTATGAAGTAAAAGGCATTCAGGAAGGCGAAGCGAAAATAATTGTGTGTGAAGGAAATTTTCATGGTCGTACCACTACTATTATTTCTTTCAGCAGTGATCAGTCTGCAAGAAAAAATTTCGGGCCGTATATGTCCGGATTTATTTCTATTCCTTATAATGATATTCCGGCTTTAGCCGAAGCATTAAAAGATAAAAGTGTCGCCGGCTTTTTAGTAGAACCAATACAAGGTGAAGCCGGTGTGTTGGTACCTGATGAGGGATATTTATCAAGAGCTAAACAGTTATGCGAAGCAGCGAATGCACTTTTCATTGCTGATGAAATACAAACAGGCTTAGCAAGAACAGGTAAAATGCTTGCCTGTGACCATGAAAATATAAGACCTGATATTTTATTGTTAGGGAAAGCATTAAGCGGCGGCATGTTGCCAGTGAGTGCAGTGCTTGCTGATGATGAAATAATGATGACAATAAAACCCGGCGAACATGGAAGTACATATGGTGGTAATCCATTAGCAGCAAAAACTGCAATAGCTTCCTTACAGGTTTTAAAAGATGAAAAAATGATAGGGAATGCAGAAACAATGGGTATAATACTGAGAGGTGAATTAAAGAAACTGGATTCCCGGCATATCAGCATCATTCGTGGAAAGGGTTTGCTGAATGCAATTGTTATCAATCATCCAAATAAAGAGGCGGCATGGGATCTCTGTCTTGAACTAAAAGAAAATGGCCTGCTTGCAAAACCAACGCATGGCGATAAAATTCGTTTTGCCCCTCCACTTATAATTACAGAAGAACAAATAATGGAATGTGTTGAAATTATTGGAAAGAGTCTGAAAGTGCTTGATTAGATCAGCTCTTCTGCTCTTGTTTTATTTCAATATCAGGGAAAAAAGAAGATATAAGCATAACACCTGATGCAAATAACATTAGCCATAATCCTATTTGAGAAACGGGACATTCACCGCCTGCGCAAGCAGTGAGTAAAAAATAATTTTTAGCGGCCCAGGCAACATTTATTGCAACCACCAAAAGATTAAACCGTTTGGCCCATAATTTTTGAATGAACGATAATAGCAGGAAGAAAAAAGCAAAGATGAAATGAAAATAACCGGGCTTACCATAATTAGTTCCTGTTGCATCTATACCGCTTACTGTAATGGCTTTTGATTCAATGATCACCCAGGGTGTAAAACAGGAAACGATCAGCAATATTGCTGCTATCACTCCAATCCATTTCATTTTCTTGTTCATGTTCTAAGAATTATCTGTTTTGTATTTCCTGCGAAAATAAAAATATAATGGGATACCAATGGCAGTAAGTACCAGGCCAATTACAGAATTAATTGTATTCGATTTACCCATATTGTAGTTCTTAATATCATTATACAAGGTCATTACGAGGTAAAAGGCATTAAAGATGATAACAATAATAGGTACCCACGGATAGCCCCAGACTTTATAAGGCCGTTCAGCATCCGGCATCCTCTTTCTTAAAATAATAACTCCGGCTACCAGCATCAGGTTAAACAGCCACACAATAAAAATATAGAGATCGGCAAGAATAGTAAATGAACCGCTCAATACGAGAATAAGCATCCATACAAAATGAATAAGAAAAGCATTACCCGGGGTCTCGTATTTTTTGTTGACGATGCCAGTCGATGCAAAAAATCTGCCTTGCTCGGCCATTGCAAATGTCATACGTGGTGATGTAAACACATTTCCATTTGAAGTGCCAAGTACATTTATACAAATCAATCCTGCAACAATTCCACCGCCAATAGTACCAAATGCAACCATCATTGCATCCGTGGCTACCAATGAAGATTTTGCCATTACACCAACGGGCAGTATATACATCATTGCCGCAGTAATGAGAATGTAAACGATCATACAAACAATAAGCCCCATAATAAGACTTCGGGGAATATTTTTTTTCGGATTTTTTATTTCACCACCTATTGTCAGCATTATACTGTATCCGTCAAAAGCCTGTAAGGCGCCATTACAGGCAGCCACCATCGCAGCCACCAAAGCAAAACCTACGGGTTTTATTCCATGATCCTCTATAATAAAATTTTGCAAACTTCCTTTTCCTGAAAACAATAAACCAAAAACAATAAATAAGATCGCAAGCATTTTTGCATATGTAAGATAACGTTGCAAAGCTCCGCCGGCTTTAGTACTGTAATAGCCAACCAGGGATAAAAGTCCCAGTACAATGATTGTAAAAATTTTTACTCCAAAATTCTGTAGTGGAAAAATGTCGCCCATCATTGGGAGATGAAAACTTACTGATTGTTCAACAGCTTCCGAAAACCGCGGAAGCTTTACAAAATATTCAAAGTACTGACCGATTATAAAAGTAACAGCAGCAGTGCCGGCAGTATTGATCACGGCAAAATTTGCCCAGCCAAAAAGATAACCCCAGAAATCGCCATAGATCTTTTTCATGTACACATACTGGCCTCCTGTTTCGGGCATCATTGCCCCAATTTCAGCAGTGGACATGGCGCTTAATAAAGTAATAGTGCCGGCAATGATCCATGCTAACATTATTAAATAAGGAGAACCTAATTGCCCGGCCATTTCCGCCGGACGCATAAAAATACCGGAGCCGATAACTCCTCCAATAACTAACGATGCAGCAGTAGTAAAACTGATTGTTCTTTTTAATTCAGTGGTTGGTGGCATGAGCAGGGAAGATAAGGAAGAACAGTGTTACAAAAGAAAACCCCGTCCCGCTTGAAGCGGGACGGGACATTTAAATTATTTTTTCACTTCAGTTGGCTTCAACCCGAATATCTTGCCCTTCGATAAACGCAGGACTGCTCGACATACTCCCGGCCCGGATGCTAGTTTTTCCCGGAAGATTAACAGGTACGGAAGGATAAAGATCGTTTCACTAAGATAATTTCATTTCTCATTTGGCACAAACTCACAGTTCATTTTTTTATTCATAAACAAAAAAAATAATTGATATCAACTCAAAACCCGAAATAATGAACCAGCTTTCGTATAACTACGATATTAACCAGTCCTCAGAAAGCTAAATAGTATCTCAGTTTGAAAAAATTGAACCACATAGAAACATAGTTACATAGGCTTTCACATAGATGGTCTATGTGTCTCTCACTATTGTGGGCTATGTGCCTATGTGGTTCAAAAAGTATTTCACAATAAACAGAAAGCTACCTGCTAACTTCTGTTTATTTAAAATGGCTAACTTGTTTTAAAATAACAGCATGAAGAATGTACTGCTTGCCCTTCTCATTTTTCCTTTTTTAAACTTTCAAAACAAATCCGTTTCACTTTTTAATGGTAAAGACCTAACAGGCTGGACAATTCATGGTACTGAGAAATGGTATGTAGAAAAAGGACAGCTTGTTTGCGAAAGCGGACCCGATAAACAGTATGGTTATCTCTCCACTAATAAAAGCTATAAAAATTTTGTTCTCAATCTTGAATTCAAACAGGAATCGAATGGCAACAGTGGCGTGTTTTTCCGTTCTTCTATTGAAGGCACTAAGATCAGCGGCTGGCAATGCGAAGTGGCGCCAAAAGATCATTTTACCGGGGGCATTTATGAATCATATGGCCGGGGTTGGCTGATAAAACCTAACCCACTGCATGAACGTTTTTTAAAAACCGGCAAATGGAATAAGCTGAAACTACAGGTAAATGGCGACGAAGTAACAACCTGGCTGAATGGCCATATGATGGTACAATTCAACGATGAAAAAATTGGTAAAGGCAATGGGTTTATAGCTTTGCAGATACATGATGGAGGTGGAATAAAGGTGAGATGGAAGAAAATTATGATTGAAGAACTGCCGTAATTCGATCCTCTTGTTAATGTTAAATGTCACCCCTAAACTTTCAGGGGCAACCGGGCCCAACTTCACTTCGTTTTATCTAAACTAAATCTTAACTTTAGTTACTCAATCCGGTCTGTGCATAACATCACTAAACAAAATATTAAAGCCATAAAATTGTTGCACCCGGCCATACTCTCATTTTTTCTATTCACTGTTTTTTTTCAATCTAAATTAACTGCTCAATGTCCTCCCAATATTGATTTTGAAAACGGAAGTTTTAGCGGATGGACATGCTATACCGGGAATACAGTTGCTTTAGGTAATTCAACAAATGCAATAAATCTCTTTCCGTCCGGTGGCCCGGTACCCAATTATCATACAATGTACTCTGCTGCCAATGATGCAGGTACCCTGGACTTTTATGGTGGCTTTCCTGTTATGTGTCCAAACGGAAGCGGCTATTCTGTAAAACTTGGAAATACTATGGGTGGTGCAGAAGCAGAAGGTATCTCCTATGAATTTACGATACCTGCCGGCCGCAATACTTATTCTTTGATCTATCATTATGCAGTCGTATTCCAGGATCCGAATCACCTCGATTTTCAACAACCACGACTGGTGCTGGAAGTAACCAATGTGACCGATAATCAACGTATCGATTGTTCCTCCTTTACTTTTTTTCCGAATGGCTCACCACTACCAGGATTTTTTCAATCGACTAATGGCGATTCTACTGCCGTTTGGTGCAAAGACTGGTCAGCAGTTACGATCAACCTGAATAACCAGGCAGGAAAAACGATTCGTTTGTTTTTTAAAACGGCAGATTGCACATTCCGCCGCCATTTCGGTTATGCTTATATCGATGTAAATACGGAATGCAGCAGCGAATTTGTTGGCGCCACTTATTGCCGCGATGATACAGCAGTAAATGTAGTAGCTCCTTACGGATATCAATCATACACATGGTATAACAATACTTTTACTCAAACATTAGGTAGTACGCAGCATATTCGTTTCAGTCCGCCACCCGCGGTAGGCACTACCATTGCCGTTGAGCTGATACCCTATAATGGTTATGGCTGCCTGGATACCTTATATGCCAGGCTGGTCGATACCCTTACGCTTAGGGCCAATGCAGGCGAAGATGTACTCTCATGCAATAAAAATCCTGTAATGATCGGCGGCAATTCTAAGCCCGGAGTAGTGTATACCTGGAGCCCGGATGTGGGATTATCCAATCCGGACATTTCAAACCCAAGGGCCAATCCTCCTAATACAATGTTATATGAATTGACGGTACGCAGCACGGGAGGTGGCTGCATGAGTAAAGACTCGGTTCTCGTTACTACTTCGATCATAGATAGTAGTATGCAGGTAATTGGGAAAACAAATTTCTGTGTTACTACTGGCGATAGCGCTGTGTTTCGTGTGCAACCAACCGACAGTATTCAATGGTATGTAAATGGCAACCCGGTTATCGGAGCTAATAATACAAGATACAGGGCCAATATATCGGGCACCTATCATGCAATGTTGTATACCGACGTAGGTTGTGCAATATCTACAAGGACTGAAACGGTATTAATAGAAACACCGCGGTCACCTGTTATTTATCCTATTCAATATGCAGTGATAAATAACCCGATTGACTTAACTGCGAGAAATTTTGGAGTAAGTTATTTATGGAAGCCACCCATTTACCTGGATCATGTAAATATTATCAATCCGCAATTCAACAGTCCATTGACTGACGAAGAATTTATTTATACAGTTACCATTACTACCTCTGGTGGTTGTGTAACTGTTGATACGCAAATTGTAAAAACAATTAAAGAAGTAAAAGTTTATATACCCACAGCATTTACTCCAAATAATGATGGCCGGAATGATCTTTTGCTGCCCATAACTTTTGGTATAAAAGAAATTCAATACTTCCGTGTATTCAACCGCTGGGGCCAGCTCGTATTTGATATAAAATCAAACCAACGTGGTTGGAACGGAACCATCAGCGGTATGCAACAACCTACCAGCACATTTGTATGGATATTCCAGGGATTGGGGCTGGATAAAAAAACCTACACACAGAAGGGAACGGTGACGTTGATACGTTAGAAGGTGGCATAGAATAAGATTGATTCTCAGAAGAAATTTATACCAGATACTACGTAAATTTATGAGTTGTGCGTCACCAAATCAGATTCCGTAATTATGATGAAATTATTTATTATCGTTTTCTTTTCATTGGCTTCAAGCATTCATTCTTTTGGACAATTCTCTTTTAAAGGTGACAGTACCGACATGAGAATTCAAAGTGGAGTAATGGAGGGAATAGATAAAAAATTCATTTTGCAAAAGGACAATGAATTTGAACTTCGACTCTTCATTTTTCCTAAATGGTCTGACAACAAAGAGGGGCTTTCAATATTCATAATTTCTTTTAAAAGTGGCGAATGGAAAGCCAGGCTGTTTAAAAATGCCTGGTCACCCGAGCAATCTCAAGAAGTTCCATTAAAATCAGACGGATTGGACTCCTTGTGGAAAGAGTTGGACAAAAACAATGTCTTAACTATTCCACTTGCACAAAACTTAGTTGACAAGAAAGGTGAAATACTTATTGACCAATTACAAACTGACAACAACTCCATTCTTTATTCATTTGAGCTATTGGCCAAAGATGCTTATCGAAGTTATGCCTATAAATGTCCCTTGGAGTTTTCAAGAAAATACGACTACATTTCAACTTTTAAAAAAGTGTCTAATATAGTTCAACTTATTCTGCAGTTTTGCAAAATTGAAAAGATGAGTTGTTAATTGGCGAACGCACAACATTCAGTTTTGCGTCAGCAGGGGGCGAGGAACATATCCTCATCTTTACGCCATTGTTGGTGTTCAAAATAAAAACTCTTTCAAATTTCTGACTCTTCACCAACAACACACTCATAGTAAAACTTCGGTTGTTGGTGAATAGAATTAAAGGAGCAAAAGACTTAACTTCGTTTAAATTGAAAAAATAGTTTCCTAACTCGCTATGGACATTGTCAAGCCCACATTCTATCTGAAACAAATTTGCCCTTGTTGTGAGCAAGGCTATCCATCATTCGTTGTATGTCCAAACTGCAATTACTTAACAGCACACTGTGAAGAAATGGGAGACACCTTTATAGCCGCAAAGGATTTAGACAAGGGATTTACTAAGGTTTGTCCGAATTGTAAGCAGACCAAAACAGAGGATTTTATATTGGCTTCTTCAAATGATATTTTGAATGCTGGTCTTACAAAAGATGATTACCAATGAAACAACTGTGCTAACATGGTATTCATGCGATGATGACTGATATGCATGTCTTCATCAACAACACAATCATAGTACAACTTCGGTTGTTGGTGAAGAGAATTAAAGAAGCAAAAGGCTTAACTTCGAAAACAGCAATAACGGTGTAAATGTGCAACTATATGCGACCATTCATTATTATTTGGTATGTGACTATTTTTTTATTTGTCTTAAGCTGTTCTCAAAAAATTAATAATGCCAAATACCCAGATTGTTCATCTGACGATATTTCAAAGATGGACACTTGTTTATTGGACATGACTCTTCGACAAGCGATTAATAAACTAAACCTTGACACTTCACAGTTCTATGTTATTGAAGAACCAATTGCAGCACTTCGTGGCATTCGATTTAGACCGAATGATAGTTCCGAGGTCAATCTATATGTTCAAAAGACCTTAATAAAAGAGAAGTATGATTCATTCAGGATACATGACTCTTTAAATTTTCTGTTGAAAGACTCCTTGAAATTCAAAAATCGATATCTTTTCATTGTTGACAAACCGATCAAAACGGTTGTCTGGACAAAAGATGCTGGGGCGACATATAAAACTGTTTATGTTCCTGAAAAAGAATAACTGCACAAAATATAAACTGCGTAAGAAAGCAATTCCTAAATCACTATGAAAATTTATTTTACACTAATCCTGATCATTTTATTTCATACTCATGAAACAAACGTTGGCGTTGCTTTTCGACAATTAAATTGCAATGAAAGTGTTCCAGATTGTCGAAAAGCAATTGAAACTTACAACTCATTAGCAAATAGTTTTAGTAAAGGAGTTTATATATACTCCGCAAAACGGGTTCAAACTAATTACTCAGATGGAAAGACAAAGTATAAAGTAAAAGGGAAAAATAAATCTATTCAGTTTTTGATAAATTTCACGCATATCAAGTGTGATGAAAGCGAAAATGGTACCTATGTAATAACCAAAGAAGTATTAGCCGAGTGGAGTAAGTGGTTAAATTCTAATTGCAAGGAAGAATCCGAAAGGATAATACTAATAAAGGAATAATATTACACCGTTGTTGGTATTCAAAATAAAAACTCTTTCAAATTTCTGACTCTTCACCAACAACACAATCATAGTACAACTTCGGTTGTTGGTGAATAGAATTAAAGGAGCAAAAGACTTAACTTCGAAAATACCAACAACGGCGTAATAAACCAGTACCGGGAGTTAGGTATATTAATGAGTTAGTGGCCATTTATGCAGACACCTTTTCAACTATACGACTATTTTAAAATATCAATTATTCAAGATAAAATTGAAAATGTATCCAGGAACTTAAATACCCTTCTTGTTGATTTTGCATTGAAGCAAAAAGAGCTGACAAAAGTTGACTTCAAAAAAATATGTTCGACACGAACGATTCCGTATAACTCAAATAAAGTAAAGTTTCTTTTGTTTGAACCAGCAACTAATCTAGGCTCAACAGTATTTTTTCCAAACTTCCGTGATGGGTGGTATACGGCAGTTTACAACTACACAAAACTTAGAAACAAAAACGCATATCAAGTTGGCTTTACAATTGACGACACAAAAAAATATCCTGCATATTTTTTTAGTTATTTCTATAAGGACAAAGGCCAAATTGCTGAAAGAAGAGTGCATGCCATAAAAGAGGATAGTAAGTGGGTTTTCTTTTCTGGAAGGACACCACTTCCGATTGAAGACACCAGCAATTACACAAGGAGGAGTATAAAAGACAGAATCAGCAATGAAATAATTATTGGTTACTTGAAAAGAGCTGGTTATGACTTAACAGATCAGAATTTTTATACATCGGCTAAAAACGCAATCCTATTTACAAATTAGGAGGACAATAAACGGCCACAAACATAAGCTGTATAAAAAGCTCTTTCAAACTTCCAACTCTCTTCTAACTATTCAAAGATTAAAACATTTTAAAGATGAAATATATTTTAGCTTTCATGCTTTTTACATACAACAACATTTCAGCCCAAACAAAAGATATGATGATCCGTTTATCAGAAATAGAAATTGATTCAACTTATCTTAAAGAGTACAAACTAATTCTTCAGGAGGAATCCCGTGCCTCAGTTCAATTAGAACCGGGAGTTATTGCTATCTACCCAATGTACCAAAAGCAAAACCCCACACAAATTCGTATTTTAGAAATATATGCAAACAGGGAAGCGTATGAATCTCATTTAAAAACTCCTCATTTTCAGAAATATAAAAGCAACACTTTAAAAATGGTAAAAGCCCTGAAACTTGTAGATATGGATAATATAGATCCTCAGACAATGAGTGAAATATTTCGTAAAATGAAACATTGACAAAGAAGAAACCTTCTTCAAATCCCTTGCTCATCTCCAACAACAACATTGAAATAAAAATTTGAAATTGCTATTTCAAATCGAAAGACTTCGTTTATAGCAATAAACAGCAGTATGGTGTAAATTAAATATGCCTGCTAATAGTTAAATGGCTTATTATTTGACTTATCAGCATTACATGAACAAAAAATTGTTTTTGCTGATATTGATCCCCTCGCTTCTAATCGTTGGCGGTTATTTATTCATCCGGTATACACTCGGGGTGACTATAGCCCGTGACGGGGAAAAAATTGCCACTGTAAAAGAAACAGATTCAGCATCAACAAAAAAATCCTTATCACTAAACCTGCGTCCACTTATTATAGAACGATTGCAACAATTAGTTGCAAAAACATCTAATAATATTTATGCCTTGTCCATTGGTGATATGAAAGCGGATGTCTTGGCCTCCACTGCCAGTTTTCAAAATGTTGTTTTAAAGCCGGATAAAAAAAGAGCCGATTCATTAAATGAATTAAGGATAGCACCGGCTGAAATTTTTGCTTTTTCCTTTCCGAAATTTGAAGTAGAAGGGATCAATTTTGATGATATATTAACTGAGAAAACCATGGATTATAAACTGGTGAAGCTAACCAATCCTGTTTTCGAGATCTATCGTAATAAAAACGACACGAAAGAAATAAAAGAAGATTTTACACAACGTTTTTTAAAGGAGATGAAAAAGCTATCAGTACAAAATCTTATAGTGGAAGGTGGCAGGATCATTATTCACAATAAAGGCAGATCAAATGTGCTGAAGGATGTTACCATAAATATGAAAGATATCCTGGTAGACTCTGCTACAAGAAATGACCGGTCCCGCTTTCTTTTTGCAAAAAAAGCCAGTCTCAGCTTTAAAGACTATAAAGCAGAAATGAGCAAAGGACAATATAACCTGGCTATTGATAAAGTGAATGTAGAAGTACCGGAGCAAAAACTTACCCTTGCAAACCTTTCGTTTAATTCACCATTAAATAAAAAAGAATTTTCCAGTCGTCAAAAATTCAGCAAAGAATATTTCCAATTTTCATTTCCTTCAGTAACATTAAATGGTGTAGACTGGTGGAAACTTGTCAATGAAGACGAGGTAGTAGCAAAAGAAATTACTATCAATAGTGGAAAGCTGCTTATTTATTTAGATCGTTCGTTACCACCAAGATCAAAAATGGGAAACTTTCCTGTGGATCTTCTTATGAAGCTGGCAATGAAAATAAATATTGACCGGTTGAAAACAAATGATCTTGATTTTGCCTACGAAGAGTATAATCCTTTGTCGCAGCAAAGCGGAACGATTCATGTGAATAATATATCCATGAACATTGCTAACGTTTCAAACAGAACCGGGAAAGGATTGAGCCCGGTTACTGTCAATGGGAATGGCTTGTTGATGGGCAAGATCCCTGTGAAAGCAGATTTTACTTTCAACCGTGAAAATTATAAATCCGGCGGGTTTACAGCCCGCATCAGTTCCGATAAAGATTTTGACGGAACTATGATTAACAGTTTTGCAATGCCGATGGGAATGGTTAAGATCGAAAAAGGTGAGCTACAAAAATTGGACGCCAATATACAGGGCGATCAATTACAGGCTTCCGGAGATATAACTGTTTTATATAAGGACCTTAAATTGTTTCCGCTGGAAAAAGATAAAGGTGAAAAAGAATTAGATAAAAAAGGTGTTACCAGCCTGGTGGCAAATGCATTTGTATTAAAAAAAGACAATCCAAAAGAGGGAGAAGAAATACGAAAAGTGCAGGCTGCATTTAAGCGTATTCCTGAAGGTGGTTTTTTTATGCTGGTTTGGAAAACAATAATGACCGGAACTTTAAAAACGATCGGAGCACCGACAAGAATCGCTAATAAAACTGTAAGCAATTCAAAATAGATATCTTCGAAATTTCACGCAAAGACGCCAAGTAATAAGAAGGCGCAAAGAATTTACTTTGCGTCTTTGTCTTCTTTGTGCCATTGCGTGCCATATTCACAATTCACAATTCACAATTCACCATTCACCATTCACACTCTAAGCATACATCTCTTCTCTCAGCGTCTTTACTCTCTCGTCTGAAAGATATTCATCAAACTCTGACAGCCGATCAATAATGCCTTTAGGTGTTAACTCGATCACACGATTGGCAACAGTTTGCATAAATGTATGGTCATGACTGGTGAGTAAAACGATTCCTTTAAAAGCTGTACACTGTTCGTTGAAGCTTTGAATACTTTCCAGGTCAAGATGGTTGGTAGGCTGATCAAGAATAACCACATTGGGATTTTGCAACATCATGCGGCTGATCATACAACGTACCTTCTCTCCCCCACTCAGTACATTTGTTTTTTTCATGATATCATCACCACTAAACAACATCTTGCCTAAAAAACCACGAAGAAAAGGTTCATCTATCTTTTCAGTAATATGTTGCGGCACATATTGACGCAACCATTCCATCAGGTTATCGCTGCCATCGAAGAATTCACTGTTCTCGATCGGCAAATAAGCATGTGTAACAGTCGAACCCCATGAATAAGAACCAGCATCCGGTATAGCATTCGCCGTAATGATATTGAAGAAACTTGTAACAGCCAGCGGGTCGCGGCTAAGTATAGCGATCTTATCTCCTTTGTTTACGGTAAACGTTACATCTTTAAACAACACACGGCCATCAACAGACTTTGATAATTTTTCCGTACTTAATATCTGGTTACCTACTTCACGCAACGGCTGAAAAATAATACCGGGATATTTTCTATAACTCGGTTCAATTTCATCAATGGTTAATTTTTCCAACGCTTTCTTTCTTGATGTCGCTTGTTTACTCTTGGATGCATTGGCGCTGAAACGTGCAATAAAGTCTATCAATGCCTGGCGTTTCTCTTCTGTTTTCTTATTCTTATCACCGATCTGTCTCGCCATTAATTGCGAACTCTCATACCAGAAACTATAGTTACCGGAGAATATTTTTATTTTTTGCCTGTCCACATCGGTTACATGTGTACACACCGCATCTAAAAAGTGACGGTCGTGGCTTACAATAAGAACGATATTTTCATAATCAGCCAAAAAGTTTTCTAACCAGCTGATGGTTTCAATATCCAAACCATTCGTCGGCTCATCGAGTAAAAGAATATCAGGATTGCCAAAGAGTGATTGAGCTAGCAATACCCGAACCTTTAAATTAGATGGAATATCTTTCATCAGCATGGAATGATATTCTTCTTTCACACCCAACTCACTTAATAAAGTAGCTGCATCACTTTCTGCAGTATAGCCGCCCATTTCTCCGAATTCATGTTCCAGTTCACCGGCCCGCATTCCATCTTCTTCTGTAAAATCAGCAAGGGCATAAATGCTTTCTCTTTCCTTCATCACCTTCCACATTTTAGTGTGGCCCATCATCACTGTATTTAAAACAGTATACTCATCAAACTCAAACTGGTTTTGTTTTAACACAGCCAGCCGCTCGCCGGGTGTAATTTCAACAGTCCCTTTATTGGCCTCTATTTCGCCGCTGAGTATTTTTAAAAAAGTACTCTTGCCGGCGCCATTTGCACCAATTACACCATAGCAATTGCCTTTGGTGAAGTTGAGGTTCACATCTTCAAATAAAACTCTTTTGCCGTAGGCTAATTTGAGGTCTCTTACGCTGATCATAATGCTTCAAAAATTGAAGCCGCAAAGGTAATGCAATCAAGCGTCTTTGAGGAGGTCAACCATGATTAATTATACACTGATCATCTATTAATTGTTATATCCCTTTTACTGCGGATATCAAACAATTTAATAAGCAATAACCCAGCAGCAAAACCGCCAATATGCGCAGCGTAAGCCACTCCACCACCGGTTTGTTCACCACCCAACAGGCCCATCCCCATTATTACCTGCAAGACTATCCAGATGCCAAGTGCAACGTATGCCGGCACCTCGCCAATTCCCCGGCCCATCCATACACGAACTCTACGGGAGGGAAAGAGTAGCAGGTATGCACCCAATACTCCGGATATAGCGCCAGATGCACCGAGGCTTGGTATTTCTGATGATGCCCCTGATACAAACACATGAGCAAGTGAGGCAATGATTCCACAAACGAGATAAAAAATGAGATAGCGGGAATGACCAACCCGGTTCTCGATATTGTCGCCAAATACCCATAAGAACAACATGTTTCCCAACAGGTGAGCCCAACCACCATGCATGAACATTGAAGTAATAAGTGTTAAATAAACAGGTACAGGAGTAGGCTCTAAGACTCCTGATACAATATCATTTCCAGTGAGAATTTCAGCTGGAACAGTTGAGAATGCATAAGTAAATTTTTCATTCCCGCCCATTCCCTGCAGGAATACAAATACAAGGACATTAATGGCGATCAACAAATAGTTAACCATTGGAGCAAATCGCCTGTCGGAATCATCGTCGCCTATTGGAAGCATAAGATTGTTTAAATGACGATATACAAAGATTGGGCCTTTATAAAAAAAGTCCCGCTTCTTTCGAAGCAGGACTTATACTTTATAAAATCTTCTTAGCCCCTTTAGGGGTTGGGGTTTTTAATAACCCATACCACCCATATCAGGTGCACCATGGTTATGGCCGCCTGCTTCTTCTTTCTTAGGCTTATCAGCAATCACACACTCAGTAGTGAGTAACATACCGGCGATAGAAGCTGCATTTTCCAATGCAACACGTGTTACTTTCGTAGGATCGATAATTCCGGCTTTAAACATGGAAGTTTCATACTCCTCAGTTCTTGCATTGAAACCAAAATCATTTTTTCCTTCTCTTATTTTGTTTACTACAACAGAACCTTCTGCACCTGCATTCTCTACGATCATGCGAAGAGGTTCTTCCAGTGCACGGCGTACAATAGCAGCTCCTGTTGTTTCATCTTCGTTAGCACCTTTGAATTTCTCCAATGATTCCAATGCACGAATGAAAGCTGTACCACCACCTGCAACGATACCTTCTTCTACTGCAGCTCTTGTTGCATGCAATGCATCGTCAACACGATCCTTCTTTTCTTTCATTTCCATTTCTGTAGCAGCACCTACTTTCAATACAGCAACACCACCGCTTAATTTAGCAAGACGTTCCTGTAATTTTTCTTTATCATAATCAGATGTCGTATTCTCGATCTGAGATTTGATCTGGTTGATACGAGCTGTGATATCTTCTTTCTTTCCTTTACCACCAACGATGGTAGTATTGTCTTTATCAATTGTAACTGTAGATGCAACACCGAGATAAGTCAGGTCAGCATTCTCCAGTTTGTATCCTTGTTCTTCGCTGATCACAACACCTTTTGTAAGGATAGCAAGGTCAGTAAGCATTTCTTTTCTGCGATCACCGAAACCAGGAGCTTTTACAGCAGCTACTTTCAAAGTACCACGCAATTTGTTTACCACCAATGTTGCCAGTGCTTCACCTTCGAGGTCTTCAGCAATGATCAATAAAGGACGGCCACCTTGTGCAACTTTCTCCAGGATATGAAGAATATCTTTCATGTTGCTGATCTTCTTATCATAAATAAGAATGTAAGGATTCTCCAGTTCAGCTTGCATTTTTTCGCTGTTCGTAACGAAGTAAGGAGAAATATAACCGCGGTCGAATTGCATACCTTCTACTACATCAACAGTAGTATCAGTACCTCTTGCTTCTTCAACAGTGATAACACCTTCTTTACCTACTTTCTTCATTGCTTCAGCGATCAGCTTACCAATTTCTGCATCGTTGTTTGCAGAAATAGCAGCTACCTGTTGGATCTTGCTGCTGTCATTTCCTACAGCCTGGCTCTGACCTTTCAGATGCTCAATTACTTTAGCAACTGCTTTGTCAATACCACGTTTCAGATCCATCGGGTTAGAACCTGCAGCTACCATTTTCAAACCTTCGCTGATGATCGATTGTGCCAACACAGTTGCAGTAGTAGTACCATCACCTGCAATATCAGCAGTTTTAGATGCTACTTCTTTCACCATCTGTGCACCCATATTTTCAATTGGGTCTTCCAGTTCGATTTCTTTTGCTACAGTTACACCATCTTTAGTAATTGAAGGTGCACCAAATTTTTTCTCAAGTACCACGTTGCGGCCTTTAGGACCGAGTGTTACTTTCACCGCATTGGCGAGAACATCAACGCCACGCTTCATCCTGTTTCTTGCTTCTATATCGAAGAATAATTGTTTTGCCATATTTTATAATTTGAAAAGTTTTTTAATTTGAAAAGTTGATGTGCGGATGTGCGGTTTGGAAAACTTAATTCGCAAATTTGCACATCAGCAAATTCGCACATTAAACAATCGCTAAAATGTCACTCTCTCTCATGATGAGGAAATCTTCACCATCAATAGTTATCTCAGTTCCGGCATATTTGCCATAAAGAACCGTGTCGCCAGATTTTACTGTTACAGGTTCATCTTTTTTACCAGGACCAGCAGCGATGATAGTACCACGCTGTGGTTTTTCTTTTGCAGTGTCGGGGATAATGATTCCACCTGCTGTCTTTTCTTCAGCAGCTGCGGGCTTCACAATTACCCTGTCATGAAGTGGGGTAATACTGAGCTTCTTTGCCATAGTTTGTATGATTTTTTTTGTTTAAGGAATTTTGTCCCCCCTGCCAGGAGCCTGACTAAGACGGGGCGGCGAAGTTACGGGCTAATACCGTGCCTTCAATAATGAAACTGCAAAATTTTCAGGTTCAGGGAAATGTTGTCAATATTGGTAATACAGAACTATTTGAGTAGTCTCTTTTTGGCAGGTCAGTCAGTGTTGATTTGACCATTTCTGCCAGATATGATTAAAGGGTGTTGTAATATTTTATGACTTTTACACAATCATCCTCATTTTTTGGATTCAGAAAATGAAAGAATAATGACAGAATACAATTTCTTCATACCTAATCTAAAAAGAAATAAATATATAACAATCTGTTTCGGCTGGTAATGCTACAAATGTTACATTTGCCGCCTCAAACAGTTCTTGATTCATGATTAGCAGAAGAAATATCAGGGTGAAAGTGATGCAGACGATCTATAATGAGTCCCTGCTGGAAGGCGAAAAAGAAAAAGCCGCAAAAGAGAACAACCCCCTTACCATTCTCAACAAACATTTTGACAATACCCGTTCCCTGATGGTTTACCTGATCTGGTTCCTCACGGAAATACCACGGTATTCTGAAAAACTTGCCCACCAACGGGCCAGTAAACATTTACCTACAAAGGAAGACCTGGCCGTGAATACGAAACTCGCCGGCAATGAAGTTCTGTGGAAAATGCTGGATGATCCGGCGCTGAAAGAACAGTTTACAAAAGATAAACCCCAGTTGCGGGCTGATAATGAACTGGTACGTAAGATCTACCTGGAACTGATAGAAAAAGAAGAATTTAAAAAATATATAGCCGCTCAAAACCGAAATCGTGATGATGAGAAAGCGATCATGGAATTTATACTAAATGACCTGATGCTGGCGAATGAAGAATTCACCTCACATGCAGAAGAAATATTTTCTAACTGGGATGATGATGGTGAAATGCTGATCCAATTGTTGGTGAATTATATGCATAAACCTGGTCATTTTAATTTTAAAGACATGTTGGGCGCAGATAAAAGAGGTTTTGCCGAGAGTCTTACGAAAACAGTGATAGAAAAAAACGATCACCTGCAAGAACTGATCGTTCCGAAATTAAAGAACTGGGACCCCGAACGTATTGCATTGCTGGATATGATACTGATGAAAATGGGGGTGGCTGAATTCTTGTATTTCGAAACTATACCTCCTAAAGTAACCATCAACGAGTATATTGACCTTGCAAAAGAATACAGTACCCAACAAAGCGGACAATTTGTAAATGGGATACTGGATAATATTCATAAAGAACTGGTACAGCAAGGGAAAATGCAGAAAGTGGAGTATAAGAAAGGATGAGTTGGGATATTAGGATGATAGATACTGGATACTGGATTACTAAAGAATGTTGACTGCCGACTGACGACTGATTCATTTGTTTCTCTTAAATTTGCGATTCATAAATTTAAAAATCATGAAAAAACTTGTTTTCATTTTTGGAGCAGCATTATTAATGACTGCATGTAACGAAACTGATAAAAAAGCTAGCCAAACAGGAACTAGTGATACCAGTGCTGCAAAACAGCCTGCTGCTACTACCAACGCAGATCCTGAAAACTATACAACTATTGAGTGGATAGATAATGTGAACCAGGCACTTCCAAAAGTAAAAGAAGGGGAAATAGTGGAAGTAACTTTTCGCTTTAAAAATACCGGTAACAAACCCCTGGTTGTAGATAATGTTTCTGCAAGCTGCGGTTGCACTGTTCCTGAAAAACCAGAAGAACCAGTGATGCCCGGAAAAGAAGGCTTGATAAAAGCAAAATTCGATAGTCATGGCCGCATTGGACCGAATACAAAAACACTTACGGTTGTTGCCAATACAAACAGCGAGAAGATGCTGAATTTTTCAGTAGAAGTAGTTAAATAATTTTAAACAATATAAACAACTCAAAACAATGTTCAATTTATTACAGGCAACACAGTCACCCGGAGGCGGATATGGCACATTGATCATGCTGGGTGCGATGATTCTTGTTTTCTGGTTATTCTTTATAAGACCACAAGCAAAAAAAGCAAAGCAGCAAAAACAATTCATTACCGATTTACAAAAAGGCACTAAGATCGTAACGATCGCAGGCATCCACGGAACGATAAATAAAATAAATGAAGACGGCACTATCAATCTTGAAACAAGCCCCGGGAGTTATATAAAGATCGAAAAAAGCGCAGTGAGTATGGAGTGGTCGAACAATCTGAATAAACCGGCAGCAGTGACCGGGGAGAAAAAATAACAAGAACCAAATCACAAATAAGGCTCAAACTTAAAAAAGTTTGAGCTTTTTTATTTTGAAAGATATTCCTTCATCTCCCATTGATATTGTTGAGCAATAGCTCTTGCTTCTTCAGCAAAGTCTTCTTTTTCCGATGCATAGATAATAGCACGACTGGCATTTACCAAAATACCACAATCAGCTATCATTGCTTTTTCTGAAATCTCTTTTAAGCTGCCACCTTGTGCACCTACACCCGGAACAAGGTAAAAATGAGATGGTACGATCTTTCTTATATTGGCAAACTCATCGGCCTGTGTAGCGCCAACTACAAACATCAGGTTTTCATCAGTACCCCATTCACTTACTTTCTTCAACACTCTTTCATAAAGAAGTTCATCCTCCATTACCTGCAATTCAAAATCTTCTGCACCTTTATTAGAAGTTAATCCCAAAACGATAGCCCATTTTCCTTCGTATTGTAAAAATGGTTTTACACTGTCCTCTCCCATGTACGGAGCTACAGTTATGGAATCAAACGGAAGTGTTTCAAAAAAAGCTTTGGCGTATTGTGAAGAAGTATTTCCGATATCACCTCGTTTTGCATCAGCAATTTTAAAATGTCCGTCACCGATATAACGAACTGTTTTTTCCATTGCCTCCCAGCCTTTCAATCCTAATGCTTCATAAAATGCTGTATTGACCTTATAAGCAACACATAAGTCTTTAGTAGCATCAATAATGGCTTTATTAAATGCGAAGACCGGATCCGGTTCTGACAGGAGATGTTTTGGGATCTTTGTAATGTCGGTATCCAAACCAACGCAGAGATAAGATCGCTTTGTAAAAATTTGTTCGGCGAGTTGCTGGCGGGTCATGTGGCGAAGATAAGACTAGAACTTAGATGGGGCAAGTTGTTCACTTACTGATCAATCCTATAATTCTCTGATGCAGGTTATCATCATCCCAATTTTCAATAATGGTATTATCTTTCATTACCTCCTGCATTATCGCTTCCTGCTTCTGCCCTTGCTTCAACGCTTCGCTATAGCGGATCTGCGGACTGAATGTAACCTGCGAATAAGCCGGTATCCATTTGTCAGGATATTTTTCATGCAGCTTTGCTTCTATTTTCTTTTGCAATAAAAATTTAGGATCAGCAGTTTTATCACGCATCTCTGTGAAATTGCTTACTGCTAAATCAGCAATTGCATCAGCATCGGGTTTGCGCAGTGTTTGATAGTGCTGCAAGATTGACTGCCAATCATCTTCATATTTTTCAATCAGCTCATCCAGTATCCGGCAATCTTCAAAACCGCAATTCATTCCCTGTCCAAAAAAAGGAACAATGGCATGTGCAGCGTCACCTATTAATGCAAACTTGTCTTCACGGATCCATGGAAAACATTTTACCGTTACCAATGATGAAGTAGGGTTATTAAAAAAATCATTGATATAATCCGGCATCAATGCAACTGCGTCCGGAAATGTTTTTTCAAAGAAATCTTTTACTTTTTCTTTTGTGTCCAGCTTTGAGAAAGATGCTTCCCCTTCGAAAGGGAAAAATAGTGTACAGGTAAAGCTGCCATCCAAATTTGGCAAAGCAATCAGCATGTATTCTTTTCTTGGCCAGATATGCAATGCATTTTTCTCCATTTGAAAACTGCCACCCGGCCCGGCTGAAATTGTCAACTCTTTATATCCACAATCAATATAATGCTGACTGTAATCAAACTTATCATGATATAACTGGTGTTGTAATCTCGCTGCAGAGAATGCTCCATCTGCTCCAAAAAGAATATCTGAATTAATCTCTGTAGTATCCCCGTTTTTAGTGTTTATAAACTCGGTCACATTCTCTTTCCAATTAATGGATGCGCATTTTGCGTGAAAGAAAATAGAAATTCCATTCTCTTCCGCCAGGTCCATCAATTTTTTATTCAATTCACTTCTTGATACAGCATTAATGAACTGCCCCTGTTTTCCGTATGGCTGAAATGCAGTGGTTCCATCTATATTATGAATAAATCGGCCATGCATTGGAATGGAAATTTCCTGGATCGCTTTTGCCAATCCTACTTTTTCCAATGCCAACAATCCACGATCGCTTAATGCAAGATTAATAGAACGGCCTGCTTCCACTTTTGCACGCCGCATATCACCACGGCGTTCATATATACTAACCTTGTAGCCCCTTTTTGCCAGGTAGATAGATAAAAGAGAACCTACAAGACCAGCACCTACTATGGTAATATTTTTTTTTGTCATACTCCGGTGTTAATTACCTACCTCAGCTTACTTTAATATCGATTCAATAATATTTCCAAACCGCCAAATATCTTCAAATGAGTTATATAACGGAACAGGAGCAACACGAATAACATTCGGTTCCCGCCAGTCAGCTATTACTCCCTGTTTTGTCAGTACATCAAAAATTTCTTTCCCACGGTTCAGCATCAGTATTGAGACCTGGCAACCTTTTTCATTTTCCTTTCGCGGAGTAATTACTTCAATAATTTCTTCGGTTTGCTTTAAGTTTATATTATCCAGAATAAAAAACAGGTAATCACTTAGCATTTTTCTTTTTGTATGCAATTTCCCCATACCAGCTTCATCAAAAATATCCAATGATGCTTTGTGTGCTGCCATGGAAAGTATTGGTGCATTGCTCAATTGCCAGCCTTCTGCAGTGGGTATCGCCTTAAACCCTTTTTCCATTTTAAATCTTGACTCTTTTGTATAACCCCACCAACCGGCGAAACGAGGTAACTCAGAATTGGCTACATGTTTTTCATTTATATAAACTCCTGCTACACCACCGGGACCGCTATTTAAATATTTATAAGAGCACCAGCAGGCAAAGTCAACACCCCAGTCATGAAGTTTCAATTCAACATTACCTGCAGCATGTGCCAGGTCAAATCCTGCATAAGCACCAGCATCATGAGCCGCATCAGTGATTGCTTTTATATCAAATAACTGACCGGTATAATAATTTACTCCGCCAAATAAAACTACTGCAACACTTTCACCATGTTTTTTTATAGTTGAAATAATATCTTCTGTTCTTAGATAATGTTCGCCTTCACGTGGAGACACTTCAATAACAGTGTCTGCAGCATTCAATCCATGATATATTGCCTGCGTTTCAAACGCATACTGATCAGAAGGAAATGCTTTTGCTTCACAAATAATCTTATAGCGTTGCTCTGTTGGCCTGTAAAATGAAACCATCAGCAAGTGAAGGTTCACAGTGAGTGAATTCATTACCACTACTTCATTTTCCTTGCAGCCAACGATATTTGATAATTGTTTGGGGAAAATTTCATGATATGGCAACCAGGGGTTCTTTGCCTGGAAATGTCCTTCCACTCCCATCTTCGCCCAATCATCTAACTCCTGTTGAACATACTGTGAAGTTGTTTTAGGTTGTAATCCGAGTGAGTTGCCGGTAAAATAAACGCAATCAGCTCCGTTATGTTGAGGAATAAAAAATTTATCTCTAAACGTTCTGAGTAAATCTTTTGAATCTAAATCTTTCGCAAAAGCCTGTGTATTTTGAAAATTCATGTTAATCTATTGTAGCAATCACTTTTAATTCGATAGCAATTGGTGTTGGCAAACTTTTAACTTCAACAGTTGTACGACAAGCCTGCACATCTTTAAAGTATTCACCGTAAATCTTATTATAAATTGGAAAATCCTTTTTCATGTTTGTGAGATAAACTGTTACATCTACCATTTTATTCCAACTGCTGCCACTCGCTTCGAGTACTGCTTTTACATTTGAAAAAACCGAGTGAGTTTCCGCTTCGATATCATACTTCACTATATTTCCATCTGTATCGAGCTCCAATCCAGGAATTGAGTTATCCTTCGGACTTCTTGGGCCAATGCCGGAAAGAAAAAGAAGGTTGCCAACTTTTCTTGCATGCGGATAAGCACCGAGTGGTGTTGATGCGTTTGAAGTATTTATTATTTCTTTCATATTTATTTTAGCCACTAAGACACGAAGGCACAAAGTATTAGTTTCTAAATCTGTGAATTCCATCTTTAATTAAAGTCACATTAAAGTTTATAAGAAACCCAATCCTTTTTCCTGTCAACTTTAAATGGCTAATTATTTGCGCTTTCCAAACCAAATTTAATTCATCTTTTGCCTTTAGCTCACATATAACTAAATCATCAACCAACACATCCAGTCTCAGGCCTTCGTCAAATTTTAATCCATCATAAACAATTGAAATATCGATTTGCCTTTTGAATGAAATTCCCTTCTTTGCTAATTCATGACAAAAACAAACTTCATATACTTTCTCAAGCAATCCTGGTCCAAGTTGTTTATGGACTCTATAAGCACAGTCCACAATTTCCTTTGCAAGAAACTCTTCTCTTTCGTTTCTCTCCAACTCTGTCATAAATTTTTTCTTTGTGCCTTCGTGTCTTAGTGGCAATCTATAATTGTATACAAACATTTTTCGCTTCAGTAAAAAATCGCAAAGCTTCCCAACCACCTTCCTTCCCTACCCCGCTGTTTTTCATTCCGCCAAATGGCGTTCTTAAATCACGAAGTAGCCAGCAGTTTACCCAAATGATCCCACTTTCAACTTTTGCTGCCATACGATTGGCTTTTGAAATATCCTGCGTCCATATTGTTGCAGCTAATCCGTATGAAGTAGCATTCGCTAATTGCAATGCTTCTTCTTCAGTCTTGAAAGATTGTAATGTAACAACAGGACCAAAGATCTCTTCCTGGTTAGTTTGACAATCTGGTCCTAACCCTTCAACAACAGTAGGTTCAATAAAATATCCTTTTGCGCAACGACCGCCAGCATTTACAACATTTCCACCACATAAAATTTTTCCAGCTTCCTGTTTGGCAATATTTATACAACGAATAATTTTATCAAAATGAACTTTGCTCACAATAGCTCCCTGGTTTGTTTGCTCATATAATGGATCGCCAATGATGAGGCTCTTCGCTTTTTCAACAAACTCCTTTTTGAATTTTTCATAAACAGATTCTTCAATAAGGATCCGGCTGCTGCATAAACAAATTTCACCCTGGTTAGAAAAAGAAGAACGAATTGTTTCAGCCATCATCTTATCCCAGTTACAATCTGAAAAAATGATTGCTGGATTTTTGCCGCCGAGTTCCAGCGAAAGTTTTTTAAATACTGGCGCAGCCAACGAAGCAATTCTTTCTCCTGCACGGGTGCTGCCTGTAAATGATATAGCCTTAATGCCCGGGTGTTTAACAATAGCTTCGCCGGTAATATTACCTGTACCAAAAAGAATATTGAGAACTCCATCCGGTAATCCTGCTTCTTTGCAAATCTTTGCAAGCAGAAAAGCTGTGACCGGAGTTACTTCACTTGGTTTTGCAATAACACAATTACCTGCCGCTAACGCTGGTGCAATTTTCCAGGTAAATAAATAAAGGGGAAGATTCCATGGCGATATACAAGCAACTACTCCTAAAGGCTGACGCAAAGTATAATTCACAGCCTTGTCTTCCATATTATGACTTTCAGTAGCAAAGTGCAATATACCTGTTGCAAAAAAACGAAAGTTTGCAGATGCTCTTGGAATATCAACCTTCTTACTTAGCCAAAGGGGTTTACCATTATCATTTGTTTCTGCCAATGCCAACTCATCAAGATGTTCATCAATAAGCTCGGCTATACGATTAAGAATTTTAAATCTTTGCTCAACCGTTGTTGTACTCCACGAAGGGAAAGCTTTCTTTGCAGATTCAACAGCAATTTTTACATCGTTCTCATTGCTGTCTGGTATTTGTCCATATACTTCTCCTGTTGCCGGGTTAATATTATCAATAAAATTGCCACTCACTGATGCAATAAAAAAGCCACCAATAAAATTTTCCAGGTGATATGGTATTTCCAGTTTCATTGAGTATTGAATATTTATATACTTCCCGTACGACCACCATCTACAGGAATACTTACTCCATTTACATACGAGGCAGCAGGTGATGCGAGGAAAGCGGCTACTGCTGCTACTTCTGAAGCAACCCCAAATCTTTTCATGGGCACTTCCTCAACCATGTTTTTCTCAATTACATCAATAACTGTGTTTCCCCTTTTTGCTAACTGGTCTATTAAGGATGTTAATCGTTGTGTAGTTGTAAAACCAGGCAACACATTATTTACGGTGATATTATACTGACTTATTTCGTTGGCCATACTTTTTGCCCATGAGGCAACAGCACCACGAATCGTATTACTTACTCCTAAATTCTTCAACGGAATTTTTACTGAAGTAGAAATAATATTAATTACTCTTCCGTATCCCTCCTTTTTCATTGAAGGAAAAACAGCTTTAGTTAAAATGTGATTACAAATAAGATGCTGATTAAATGTATTCAAAAAAGCCTCTTCGCTTGCTTCAATAACCGGGCCTGATGGCGGACCACCGGTATTATTAACTAAAATATGAACGGGAGTTTTTGCAACATGTTTTTCTATTACCGCTCTTACTTCATCAGCTTTACTAAAGTCGGCAACAAGATAATTATGCTGCTGTCTTAATGAAATATCAAGATGCTGCACTGCTGACTTTAATGCATCTTCATTTCTTGCTATCAAAGTACAACTGGCACCTAACAGTGCTAATTCTTCAGCTGTTGCCAGACCTATACCTTGTGTGCTGCCACAAATGACGGCGTATTTACCTTCGAGTGAAAGATTCATAGTGTCAAACCTAAGTAAAAAGTTGTAATTTTCTCCACGAAATAATTCTATACAAATTCTATACTATGCCAGTTATTGCTCCTTTTAATTTAAAAAAATGGATCGACGAAAATCGTGACCTGCTGAAACCACCAGTAGGTAATCAATGTGTGTATAAAGATGCCGAAAATTTTATCGTAATGGTGGTTGGTGGGCCGAATGCAAGAAAGGATTATCATTTTAATGAAACAGAAGAATTGTACTTCCAGGTGGAAGGTGATATTGTTGTAAAAATTATTGACAACGGGGAGTTCAAAGATATTCCCATTAAGGAAGGTGAAATGTTTTTACTGCCACCTAAAACACCGCATTCGCCACAACGTGGGCCTGGCACGGTCGGGCTTGTGATTGAAAAGAAAAGAGAAAGTGAAGATGATGGCTTTATGTGGTTCTGCGAAAAATGTGGCAATAAATTATATGAAGAGGCTTTGCATGTAGATGATATTGTAAAGCAATTACCACCGGTGATGAACCGTTTCTGGGAAGATACTATGCGTAGAACTTGTGATAAATGCGGCACTATAATGGAACCTCCTGTTAGAAAAAATTAATTTCACGCAAAGGCGCTAAGTTTCGCAAAGCTGCAAAGTGACTTAGCGCCTTTTGTATTTATACTTTGCGGCTTTGCGTGAAAATATGAAGATCGACATCCACACTCACATCATGCCGGAGCATATGCCAAACTGGACACAGAAGTTTGGCTATGGTGAATTTATTCATCTTGAGCATCGCAATTGCGAAGCTTGTATGATGAAGGGCGATAAACTGTTTCGTGTTGTTGAAGAGAACTGTTTCAAAGAAGATAAGCGAATAAAGGAAATGGATGACACAGATGTAACGATACAAGTACTTTCAACTATTCCTGTTTTATTTAATTACTGGTCCAAACCATCAGATGGTTTGGAAACATCACGATTTTTCAATGACCATATTTCAGAGACAGTTTCAAAAAATCCAAAACGATTTATTGGTTTAGGAACAGTTCCATTACAGGATATTGATTTGGCGATAAAAGAAATGGAGAGATGTGTAAAAGAATTAAAAATGCCCGGATTAGAAATTGGCAGTAATATCAATGGAGAAAATTTATCAGATAAAAAATTCTTCCCTTTTTATGAAGCAGCAGAAAAACTGGGCTGTGCTTTGTTTGTGCATCCATGGGAAATGATGGGAGAAGATAAAATGCAGAAATACTGGTTGCCCTGGCTCGTAGGCATGCCTGCTGAAACTTCGAGGGCAATATGCTCAATGATATTTGGCGGTGTATTTACAGCATTCCCAAAACTAAGAGTCGCATTTGCGCATGGCGGTGGTTCATTCCCTTTTACTCTTGGAAGAATTAAACATGGATTTGATGTTCGTCCTGATTTGGTAGCGGTAGATAATTCAATTTCTCCGGAAAAATATCTCGGAAAATTCTGGATGGATAGTTTAGTGCATGATAAAAATGCAATGAAGTATCTGATTAATGTAATGGGTGAAGATAAGATCTGCCTTGGTAGTGATTATCCTTTTCCACTTGGCGAGCATAAGCCGGGAAGATTGATTGAAAAAATGAAACTTGGAAAAAAAATTGAAAAGAAATTGCTTTATAAGAACGCTGAAGAATGGCTAAGCACTACTCATTAAAAAGATTAGGATAATCAGTAATTATTCCATCTACTCCCATCTTTTTCAATTCATCAATCTTTGCCTTATCATTTACAGTCCAGGGAATGATCTTAATTCCTTTAGCATGACAATTTGAAATAACAGTTGTGTTAACCAATTGGTAAGCCGGGCTGTAAATTGTTGGATTAAATCCAAGGTCTTTGATAAGCGTTTCAATATTTCTTTTATCCGTTGCTTCTACTAAAGCCGCCGTTTTGATTAAAGGATATTTTACATGCAGGTATTGTAATGTTCTGAAATCAAATGACTGGATGATCACTCTATCCTCAATTCCTTTTTCTTTTATAACTGCTATCAGCAATTCCACAAACTCTTCAGGCCTGGGATGATAAATATTATCACCTGCGGGCAAACATTTTGTTTCAATGTTAAAATAAGGAAATGGTCTGCGTCTTGTCATCATATCTTTCGCTACACTATCAAGCAGATCTGCCAGCAATGGTTTATATGCTTTTATTTTCGCCTGCTGTTTGAAACGTGGATGTGGTTTCATACCCACATCATATTTTTTTACCTCCTCATAATTCATGTGGTAAATGTTCAATGATTTTTCTTCTGCTGCAGTAACATACTCGCCATTGGGTTTCGTTGTAATTTCTGCACTCATCCATGCATCATGTGATACTACTACTTTTTTGTCTTTTGAGATCACAACATCCATTTCTAAAGTAGTAACACTTAATCCTATTGCTTGAAGCATTGCAGGTATCGTATTCTCAGGCATTAGACCACGGCAGCCGCGGTGGCCTTGCTTGTCAAACTCACGGGGTTCCGTTACAGGCACAGAACTTTGAGGATTCTTTGAATTCGAACATCCCATAACGAAACAAAAAATAAGTATTGAATATGTTTTAATCACGGAAATACTTTTGATTTTCTTTTCTCCATTATTTCAGCAATTGCTTTTGCATCGCTGTCCCCTTCTTTCAATTTTACAATAATGTTATCATAGCTTTTCTCATTACGATTCTGGCTTAATTTAAAAACATTATCAATCGAGCTTATTTCTATTTCGAAAGATACAATTGCTTTCATTAATGGCGTCGTATACTCATCTGAAAGGTTGTCAAACACAGTTGAAGAAGCAGAATTATTATTCTCATAATGCAGGGTGAGGCGTTTCAAAATTGCGATCAGATCGTCCTTATCACCAAAACGAACCGTGCCTTTTGCATGCACACTCATATAGTTCCATGTGCTTGCCTGGCTCGGGTCATCATACCAGGTTGCACTCACATAAGTATGTGGCCCCGTAAAAACAGCAAGTACATTAGGGTTTTGTTCAAATGCTTTGTGATGATCATTATTCCGCATGATATGGCCAGTGAGAAAAAGTTTTCCATCTTTTTCATCAATAAATACTGGCACCTGTGTAGCTACGGGTTTATTTTCTGCATCTACACCACTTAAAAAAACAAAAGGGTGCTCCCGCATAAACTGAAGCACTGTTTCTTGTTCACTTTCTTTGAAATAAGGAAGATTGTACATGAAAGCAAGTTAATGAATTGCCCTTGAAGAAAGACTATCCAACAACTTCAGAAACTTTTGTAGTAGCAATATTAGCATTCCGCATTGCAATACTTCTCACAACTATGGAAGTAAAATCTTCAAATGCCTTTTTTGTAATTTCATCATTACCCATCATTACAGGTATACCTTGATCACCACCTTCACGAATAGTTTGCACCAGAGGTATTTGTCCAAGAAAAGGTATTTCATATTCTTCAGCCAATCTTTTACCGCCATCTTTACCGAAGATGTAATATTTATTTTCAGGTAACTCTGCCGGAGTGAAGTAACTCATATTTTCAACCAGGCCAATGATTGGCACATTTACCTGCGCCTGGCCAAACATGGCAATTCCTTTTTTAGCATCAGCTAATGCAACATCCTGTGGAGTGGTTACAATCACTACACCGGTAACAGGTACAGTTTGTACCAATGTTAAATGAATATCACCAGTACCCGGAGGCATATCAACAACGAGATAATCGAGATCATCCCAATACACATCGGTTACAAATTGTTTTAAAGCACTGCTCGCCATCGGACCACGCCACACTACTGCATTTTTTTCATCAACCAGTAATCCAATACTCATCAATTTAATTCCATATCGTTCCACCGGAGCAATCATTGGTTTTTCTCCACCTACATCTACCATCATTGGTCTTTCTCCACGAACACCAAACATGATCGGCACACTCGGCCCATAAATATCTGCATCCATCAAACCCACTTTAGCTCCACCTTGTGATAAAGCCAGCGCAAGATTAGCAGCAACAGTAGATTTTCCAACACCACCTTTACCGCTTACAACTGCAATAATATTTTTTACTCTTGGTAAAATAGATTGGCCGTCTGTTCTTTTTGTAGTTGTGTTAGCGGTAAAATTAATTTTTACATTCGCCTCTTTATTCACCAGTATTTTAATGGCGTTGGTGGCAGCCGTGCTCATCATATCTTTCATAGGACAAGCCGGTGTTGTAAGAACAATTGTAAATGAAACATCATTCCCATTAACAGTCAGGTCCTTTATCATATTTAATGTAACGAGGTCCTTGCCGAGATCAGGTTCCTGTACATTGCTTAGTGCTTCCAGTATCTTTTGCTCTGTCATTACTCAACTATTTGTTAAAAAGTTTTTATTATGCAAATGTAGCCATATGTAAGGCCATTTTGTTTTACGATTTCCGCAACTTGTCCTTATTTTTGAAGCCTTGAAAAAATATTTACAATACACTTTTTTATTATTTCTTTTTGCTTCTCAAAAAGCCTTTTCACAGTTCGAAACCGGCCGTGATTCTGTAGTACAGCTTTATGGTATTGTAATGACAGCTGATAGCCTGAAAGGTATTCCTGCAGTAAGTGTGATGATAAAAGGACAGAACCGAGGTACCATTACCAATTACCAGGGTGTATTTTCAATTGTAGTTATGAAAGGTGATGAAGTGGAATTTACCCACGTAAGCTATAAACCCAAGGTTACTTATATTCCAAAAAATCTTGAAAGTACCCAATATAGTATTGTGCAATTGATGATTGAAGACACCGTTTATCTGCCGGCAACGATAATCCGGCCACGACCTACACCTGAACAGTTTGCAAGAGATTTTGTGAACACTAAAATTTCTGATGATGATATTGAGATAGCTAGAAGGAATACAGATTATGCAAAAAGAAGAGTTTTGATGAGAACAACCCCAGCTGATGGTGGTGAAGCCACCAGTCTGCAATTCCGTAACCTTGCAAATAAAGCTTATTACTACGGTCAGTCACCTCCTATCAATTTATTCAATCCTGCGGCCTGGACAGATTTTATACAAGCTTGGAAACGGGGTGATTTTAAGAAGAAGAATTAGACCGTTTTATCAGTTTGCCCGCAAAGCATCTTCCCTTATCTTTGCCGCCCCAATCTAAATTGGAATTTTTAATTTGAAACTTTAATCATTTATGGCAAATACATCAGATATCAGCCGCGGTATGATCTTAAAACTGGATGGCAGCCTTTACGCTGTTGTTGAGTTTGGAGAAAACAAAACAGCCCGTGCAGCAGCAAAAGTGTGGGCAAAACTGAAAGGCGTGGATAATAACCGCAGCATTGAAAAAACCTGGAACAGTGGCGATACCATTTACCCTATCCGTGTTGAAAGAAAAGATTACCAGTTTTTATATAAAGATGATACTGGTTACAACTTCATGAATATGGAAACCTTTGAGCAGGTGGCTGTACAGGAAGCTATGGTGGATGCCCCGCAGTTTTTGAAAGATGGCCAGGAAGTTTCGATGCTGATCAATACTGAAACTGAATTGCCAATGAGTGTTGAATTACCAGATAAAATTGTAGTGCAGGTAACTTATACCGAGCCCGGTCTCCGTGGCGATACTGCGACAAGAACACTAAAACAAGCAACAGTAGAAACCGGTGCTACTGTAAACGTGCCTTTATTTGTGAATGAAGGAGAGCTTATCCGTATTAATACAAAGACCGGTGATTACGTAGAAAGAGTGAAAGAATGATAAAATGATTTTACCTTAAAATGGCCTGAAATCACCCGATTTTGGGTCATTTTTGTTTGATTTTGGGCCAATTTTACCCGAAATCTTCAAAAAATCATGGAGTCAATGAATTTGATTTACCTATCTTAGCCGCGTTTTCAACCAAGCCATCTTTTCTAGTAACTAAATTCATTCTCAAAATTGAAAAACATGGATTTCAAACAAATTCAGGAGCTGATCAAAATGGTCAGTAAATCAAATATTGGTGAGGTCACTATTGAGCAGAAAGATTTCCGGGTTACTGTAAAACAAAAAGAAGAACATATTACACAGGTTTTGTCCTCAGCACCGGTTTCAGCTGCACCAGTTGCTGCAGCACCAGCAGCCCCTGTTGCTGTCATTGCATCAGCACTTGCTGCCGAAAAGGCGAAAACGGAAGAACCACCTTCAAATACTATTACTATCAAAAGTCCAATGATCGGGACATTTTATCGCCGTTCTTCACCTGATAAGCCATCCTTTGTTGAAGTGGGTGCAAGCATTGCCCCCGGCCAGGTAGTGTGTATTATTGAAGCGATGAAATTGTTCAATGAAATTGAAGCAGAAGTAAAAGGTAAAATTGTAAAAATATTGGTGGAAGATTCTTCACCGGTGGAATACGATCAACCGCTGTTTCTTGTTGAACCAGCTTAATTCATTTTCTTTTAGAATTCCTCCCTTTGAATTATTAATCACTCATTATTAATTATTAATCGTGTTCAAAAAAATACTGATTGCTAACCGCGGAGAAATTGCATTACGTGTAATACGTACCTGTCGTGAAATGGGCATTAAAACCGTTGCAGTTTATTCCACTGCCGATAGAGATAGCTTACATGTAAAATTTGCAGACGAAGCAGTTTGTATCGGAAGACCACAAAGTGCAGATTCTTATTTAAACATCCCTCACTTGATGGCTGCAGTTGAAATAACGAATGCTGATGCTATCCATCCCGGTTATGGATTTTTAGCAGAGAATGCAAAGTTCTCGCAGATATGTGCTGATCATGGAATAAAATTTATCGGCCCTACTCCGGAAATGATCAATGGCATGGGCGATAAAATAACTGCTAAAGACACGATGATAAAGGCCGGTGTACCGGTAGTGCCGGGAAGTGAAGGCTTATTGCAAAGTGTTAATGAAGCAAAAGGATTGGCAAAAGAAATTGGTTACCCTGTAATGATAAAAGCAACTGCAGGTGGTGGTGGTAAGGGAATGCGATTGGTGTGGGAAGAAAGCGAACTGGAAAAAGCATACGACTCTGCAAAAACAGAAGCAGCCGCTGCATTTAAGAATGACGGCCTGTACATGGAGAAATTTGTTGAAGAACCGCGTCATATAGAAATACAGATAGCAGGTGATCAATATGGCAATGTTTGTCACCTGAGTGAAAGAGATTGTTCCATCCAGCGCCGTCACCAGAAACTGGTTGAGGAATCCCCTTCACCTTTTATGACGGATGAACTGAGAACAAGAATGGGTGATGCTGCCAAAAAAGCTGCAGGTGCAATCAATTATGAAAGTGTTGGTACGGTTGAGTTTCTTGTTGACAAATACCGCAATTTCTATTTCATGGAAATGAATACCCGCATCCAGGTAGAACATTGCGTAACTGAAGAGGTTATCAATTTTGATCTGATAAAAGAACAGATAAAAATTGCTGCCGGTGAACGTATCAGCGGTGCTGACTATATTCCTGAAATGCATTCTATTGAATGTCGCATCAATGCTGAAGATCCTTACAATGATTTCCGCCCCTCTCCTGGTAAGATAACAATATTACATCAACCCGGTGGTCATGGTGTTCGTGTAGATAGTCATGTGTATGCAGGTTATGTTATTCCTCCTTATTACGATTCAATGATCGGTAAACTGATCACTGTTGCCCGTACAAGAAGCGAAGCGATTGATACAATGTACCGTGCATTGAGTGAATATATAATTGAAGGGGTGAAAACAACTATTCCTTTTCATCTCCAGTTGATGAAAGACGAACGTTTCCGCAGCGGTGATTTTAATACTAAGTTTTTGGAAGGGTTTACTTTGAAATAACTATTTGAATTATTTATAAAAAAAATCCCGGTAAATTAACCGGCATTTTTTTGTTTCCAAATAAACTCACTGATATGAAGAACGGTTTATTTTGTGCATGAAAGCCAACTCCAAATAAAAAAGCTGATAAGTTTTACTTACCAGCTTTCAAGTATCTCTTATAAAAATTTATCTAAGGAAAAGCATCTCTCTGTATTTCGGCAAATACCATTCTCTATCGTCTGTCAGCAATTCTAATTTATCTGCATGATAACGAACAGTATCAAAATAAGCTTCCTTCACTTGTGTGCAGTAAGCAATTGCCTTCTCTCTTGTATCACTGATGATATTACAAACCTTTCTTGCTTCAATCATCTTCTCCACATTATCACTTAGTGCATTGATATGCTCAGATATTTTCTCCAATATCTGTTTCTGATTGGCAAATGCTGAGTCGCTTAATCCTGATTCTTTGAGCCCTTTTATGTTACCTGCCAACAGGTTTTGATACCGGATAGCACAGGGAAGAATATGACTAGAAGCGATCTCACCCATAATGCGGCTTTCGATCTGTACTTTCTTAATGTATTTCTCCAGTTCTATTTCATGTCTTGCTTCCAGTTCAGGATGAGAGTAGATATTATTGCTCTCGAATATTTTCTTTGCTTTATCTGTAAGCATTGCATCCAATGCAAGAGGTGTAGTTTTTACATTTGGTAACCCTCTTTTCGCTGCTTCATGTTGCCATGCTTCACTATAGCCATCACCTTCAAAAAGTATTTTTTCACTTGACACTACGTATTCGCGAATCACATGCATAATGGCGATTTCTTTCTTATCTCCCTTTTCGATCAATGCATCTACATCTTTTTTGAATTGCTTAAGTGTTTCAGCAACGATTGTATTCAATACCGTCATCGCATTTGCACAGTTAGCAGTTGAACCTACAGCCCTGAATTCAAATTTATTTCCAGTAAATGCAAATGGTGAAGTACGGTTACGATCTGTGTTATCAAGCATCAGTTCAGGAATGCTTTTATGAATATCGATCTTCAGCATGCTTTCATCTGTTTCATCCATCTTCTTACTCACTCTTTCTTTTACATCGCCCAACACTTTAGAAAGATATTGACCAATGAAAACAGAAATGATAGCTGGCGGTGCTTCATTTGCCCCAAGCCGGAAATCATTTCCTGCTGATGCTATTGATGCTCTCATCAGATCTGAATAATCATGAACAGCTTTAATAGTGTTTACAAAAAAGGTAAGGAACATCAGGTTGGTCTTTGGCGTTTTACCGGGAGCCAGAAGATTTACACCTGTATCAGTTGCCATGCTCCAGTTATTATGTTTACCACTTCCGTTGATGCCGGCAAATGGTTTTTCATGTAACAGTACACGCAGTTTATGACGGCGTGCTACCCTGTCCATTATATCCATTAGTAATGAATTATGATCCACGGCCACACTTACTTCTTCAAATATCGGTGCACACTCAAACTGTGCTGGTGCTACTTCATTATGTCTTGTACGAAGAGGAATTCCTAATTTATAAGATTCCGTTTCAAAATCCCGCATGAATGCATAGATCCTTTCAGGTATTGAACCGAAATAATGATCTTCCAATTGCTGACCTTTTGCAGGGCTATGACCAAATACAGTTCTGCCACATAAGACCAGGTCAGGTCTTGCATTGTGCATGCCTTCGTCAATTACAAAATATTCCTGCTCCCATCCTAAAGTAGCTGTAACACGGCTTACATTCTTATCAAAATAATTACAAACATCAACAGCGGATTTATTTAATGCCTCAAGAGCTTTAAGCAATGGAGCTTTATAGTCAAGTGATTCGCCGGTATAAGAAACAAATATTGTTGGAATGCAAAGTGTTTTTCCATTACCGATCTCCATAATAAAAATCGGTGATGAAGGATCCCATGCAGTATATCCTCTTGCTTCGAAAGTAGCACGCAAGCCACCACTTGGAAAAGACGATGCATCTGGCTCCTGTTGGATCAGTGCATCTCCATCAAAAGTTTCCATAGCAGTGCCATCACCTTTTAATGTAAAAAATGAATCATGTTTTTCAGCAGTTGTACCTGTGAGTGGTTGAAACCAGTGTGTAAAGTGTGTCACACCTTTTTTCTCCGCCCATGCTTTCATCCCACTTGCGATCTGGCTTGCCATTGAACGGTCGATCTTATGCCCGGTCTTTACAGATGATAGTAAACTCTTATAAGCATCATCGCTTAAAAATTCACGGGCCGTTTTAATTGTAAAAACATTCTCGCCGAATATGGCTGTTATCCTTGAAGAGCTTTCAACTTCCGGTTTGTCAGCAGAATTTGTAATCTTGTTTAGGGCATTAAATCGTTGTGACATGATTTTGTAATTTTTTTTTATTGATGAATGCAAAAATGGTTAACCCTTGAGAATAAAGATTAACCATTTTAATTATGTGGATAACTTAGTTATCAATCCTTATGCTGCGACCGCTTTTTTTGTTGTCTCTTTTACTGTCAATGATGATACATCAGCAGTCTTTACAGTTTTGATTATCCTTGCAGCTACTTTATATGGATCTGCAGCACTGTTTGGACGACGATCTTCTAACCAGCCTTTCCAACCTCTTTCCACCGTACCGATCGGAATGCGTATAGAAGCACCACGGTCAGAAACACCATATTTAAATTCATGGATGGCTGCAGTTTCATGCTTACCAGTTAAACGCATATCATTGTCGGCACCATAAACTTCGATATGCTCTTTAATAAATGGTCTGAAAGCTTCGCATACCGCTTCATAGATATCTTTTCTTCCGCATGTTCTCAGCAATGTATTGGAGAAATTAGCATGCATACCGCTGCCATTCCAGTCAAGGTTGCCAAGCGGCTTGCAATGCCAGTTGATAGCAATGCCATGTTTCTCACAATTTCTCTCCAGCAGGTAACGGGCAATCCAGATTTGGTCGCCAGCTTCTTTAGCGCCTTTTGCAAAAATCTGGAACTCCCATTGGCCGGCAGCTACTTCAGCATTAATACCTTCAACATTCAATCCTGCTTCAATACAAATATCAAGATGCTCTTCAACTATATCACGACCAAATGCATTGCTTGCGCCAACTGAACAATAATATGGGCCTTGCGGACCAGGGAAACCACCTTCAGGAAAACCTAGAGGTTTATTTGTTTTTGGATTCCAAAGGAAATATTCCTGCTCAAATCCAAACCAGAAATCATTATCATCATCTTCGATCGTAGCACGGCCATTTGATTCATGTGGCGTACTATCTGGATTTAAAACTTCACACATTACCAGGTAAGCGTTTTTACGCTGGGGATCTTTTGCAATAAAAACTGGTTTCAACAAGCAGTCAGATGAACCTCCCGGAGCCTGTTCCGTAGAAGAACCATCAAAACACCACACTGGACAATCTTCAAGTTTACCACTGAAATCTTTTTCGACTTTTGTCTTGCTACGAAGACTTTGGGTTGGTTTATATCCATCGAGCCAGATATACTCAAGTTTGATAAGAGCCATGTTTTTAGTTTTAAATTAAAAATATTTTTAATGTGTTGCTATAAGACAAAACTAAGGCTCAAAATTGATAATTCAAGAAAAAAAAATGTTCAAACCAGTTATTTGTGGAAAAAAAATTAAAATATATGGAAAATGAGCAAAAATTATAGCGACTCTGGGCTTTTCGGACCGAAGACTTTTATAAGTCTTGACCAATCAATTCCTGCAACAACGGGAATAATGAGAAAAGGAAGTACAATGCTCCTGTAACGGACAATGGCTCCCAGATTATTTACACTAAAACCAATGGAGAGTAACACCGATGCCGAAAAGAAAACGCAAAAGAAAATGAAACCCCTGCCGGGCTTCAGAGAAGTATGAAAAAGAATACATAGAATTAAAAGCATCAATAACAGATTAATCTCAGATGCAGCAGCTAAGGAAAGCAGGTGACGTACATCGCTGGGATATGGCCGTATAGCTGAAAGCGTAATGGCCTGCGGTGTATTGGTTAAAAAACTAATAGCAGTTGGCTCAAGCGTTTTAATAGGAATAGTGGAACCACCCGGAACAAGTTTTAAAAATTCCTGCTGTTTGTTTACTACCGCCTGCGGGAAATCAAGCTCAGGATTTATTTTTCTTACATTAAAAAAAGCTATTACACAAAACAAATAAATGAATCCATAAATGGCAATTGTATGCTTTGGCCATTTTATGGATAATATCCATGCAAGGATCGCAGGTACTGCCATCACTATCAAAAAATTCCTGAGAATTGTCATCAGGAATAACCCCAATAATATCCAGAGTATTCTTTTTATTGTAAACTTTTTCTCTACTGAAGCGAAATAGATATTATAAACGATGATACTGATGCCCAGGAAGATCAATCCTTCTTTGTGAATGCCACTACACCAATAAAGAAATGAGGGAATAAAAAAAGAAGCAAGGGCTATCTGAATGCGTTTACCCGGAAATGCATGGTTCATTACCCTGAATACTGCAACAGCGCCAAAAAGTGATAAAAAAGAATAGATGATTACGTTCACATAGTAGTGACAAAAGCTGAACAAGTTGAAGAGTGATAATATCTTAATGAAAAAATTACCTTTTATATCACTCCAGTAAGAATCCTGCGAAGTAAAAAATTTCATAAACCCTCCCTCATAAGGATTATAAAAAATGTTCGCAAAATAAGTTCCCGGATCACTGATCAGCAATTGATATTCTGGCAAGCTGCTCATATGAAAGGCCCAGGTATCCTGCATCTGGGCCAGGTTTCCATAGTAACGGCCGATCCAGCCATAAAAAATTCCTGCTAATACCTTTAATAGAAAAAGTATTATCAACTGTGGCGATGAAAAACCGGTTTTGGTAAAAAACTTAACACGGGTGACAAGCCAGGAGAAAAATAAGAGGTATCCTAAAAAAAGTATATACTCCAAAACGGTATCAGAATTTTCTGCAAAATATCATTTCCTGAGCATAAAAAGTTGACAAGTTATTTTTAATTGGTAAACAGCTGAGTTGTAGTTTTGCGCTTCTTCAAAATCCTTATACTTATTTACATGGAAGTAACAGTAAAAACAGCGCAGCAGTTACGGTTAACAGAAGACGAATTTGAACTCATCAAACAAAAACTCGGACGTATACCCAACTTTAATGAACTCTGTGCATTCAGCGGCATGTGGAGCGAGCATTGCAGTTATAAAAACTCAATTAAATGGCTAAAGACTTTACCAAGAGAGGGCGGAAGAATGCTGGTAAAAGCAGGTGAGGAAAATGCCGGGCTGATGGATATCGGCGATGGCCTTGGTGTTGTATTTAAAATAGAATCACATAATCACCCTTCTGCTATTGAACCTTTCCAGGGAGCAGCAACAGGTGTTGGCGGAATTCACCGTGATATTTTCACGATGGGTGCAAGACCAATTGCCTCTCTCAACTCATTACGTTTTGGAAAACTGGAAGAAGATAAAACACAACATCTCTTATCTGGTGTTGTGCACGGTATCGGTCATTATGGAAATTGTTTTGGTGTGCCTACAGTAGGTGGTGAAATTTATTTTGATGAATGTTATCATACCAACCCCTTGGTTAATGCGATGAGTGTTGGGATTGTAAAAGCTGGTGAAACTGTTTCAGCAACAGCGCTGGGAACTGGTAACCCGGTAATGTTTGTAGGAAGTGCTACGGGTAAAGATGGAATTGGCGGTGCTTCATTTGCATCTGCTGATATTACAGCAGATAGTGCACAGGATCTGCCTGCAGTACAAGTTGGCGATCCTTTCCAGGAAAAGAAATTACTGGAAGCATGTTTAGAAGTAATACAAACTGGTGCTGTAGTTGGAATGCAGGATATGGGAGCAGCTGGAATTATTTGTTCTACTTCAGAGATGAGTGCAAAAGGTGAAGTAGGTATGCGTATCGATCTGGATAAAGTTCCTACAAGACAAAAGAACATGAAAGTATGGGAACTGTTATTAAGTGAAAGCCAGGAAAGAATGTTACTCGTTGCTCAAAAAGGAAGAGAAGATGAAGTAAAAAAAGTTTTTGATAAATGGGACCTGCCTTGCTCAGTAATTGGTGAAGTAACTGACGATGGCATTTTGAATTTTTATATGCATGGAGAATTGGAAGCTTCATTACCTGCGCATGACCTCGTGTTGGGTGGCGGTGCTCCACAGTATGATAGAGAATACAAAGAGCCAACATATTTTGAAGAAATAAAAAAATTTAATGCCGACGCTATACCTCAACCGGAAGATCTGAAAGATATAGCTGAGAAAATTATCAGGCTTCCTTCTATTGCGTCGAAAAGATGGGTATACAATCAATATGATAGTATGGTAGGAACAAATAATACTTCTACCAATGCACCAACAGATGCGCCGGTTGTATTAGTGAAAGGCACAACTAAGGCTTTAGCGATAACTACAGATTGTAACAGCCGTTATGTTTTTGCTGATCCTTATAAAGGAACAATGATCGCAGTAGCAGAAGCGGCAAGAAATATCGTTTGCAGTGGTGGTCAGCCATTGGGTGTAACCAACTGTTTGAATTTTGGCAATCCCTATGATCCCGAAGTTTATTACCAGTTTGTAAATGCTATAAAAGGAATGGGAGAAGCATGTCGCAAATTTGATACCCCTGTTACCGGTGGTAATGTAAGTTTCTACAACCAATCCGCCGAAGGCGGACCGGTTTATCCAACACCGACAATTGGGATGGTAGGTTTGCTGGAAAATGTAGAAAATAAAATGACATTGGATTTTAAAACAGAAGGTGATGTTATTTATTTAATTGGCTCTGCTAATAATGATATTGCTTCCTCGCAATACTTAAGCAAAATAGTTGGAATTGAATTTTCACCTGCCCCGCATTTTGATCTTGAAGAGGAGTTTGACTTGCAGAAAAAAATCACTGAACTAATATCAGCCGGAGTAATTGAATCAGCACATGATGTAAGTGAAGGCGGTTTATTTGTTACTTTATGCGAAGCCGGCTTTAATCGTGAATTAGGTTTTGCTATTGAAACAAAAGAACGGATAAGAAAAGATGCCTGTTTATTTGGCGAAGCTCAAAGTCGTGTGGTTGTTACAGTAAGTCCTTCATCAATTGAGAAGTTTGAAAAGCTTGTCAGCGATTTTCCTCATGAAAGATTAGGCCTGGTTACAAGTGGTGAAATGCTTGTTGATGAAGATTTCTGGGGAACAATTGACTGGTGGCAGGAAGAGTATGATACAGCGATCGAAAATTATTTAAGCAAAGAAGAAGCAGGCTCTGCACTAAGCTCTATATAATGAATAAGGATTCACAGATAATAGTTACTGGCGCTGCAGGTTTTATAGGCAGCTATATGGTTGGATATCTTAATGAGCAAGGATATGAAAATCTTATCATCGTCGATGATTTCAGCGAAGCAGAAAAAAAAGTTAACTATCATTCAAAAAAGTTTACTGTAAAAATTGAAAGAGTTGAGTTGTTTGACTGGTTGAATAAAAACAATCCATCAATTGATTTTATTTTTCATTTAGGTGCCAGAACCGATACCACAGAGTTTGATTATTCAATTCATGAAGAACTGAATGTTGAATATTCAAAACAAATCTGGAATTACTGCACAGAGAAAAACATTCCTCTTGTTTATGCATCTTCAGCTGCTACTTATGGTGGTGGTGAACATGGATACAAAGATGACCATGACATACTGGATAAACTTGAGCCCTTAAATCCTTATGGCGTTTCAAAAAATGAGTTCGACAAGTGGGCATTGAAGCAAGGTGAAAAGTCAAAAGTGAAAAGTGAAAAACATGAGCCTCCACATTGGTATGGGTTAAAATTTTTCAATGTTTATGGGCCCAATGAATATCACAAAGCAAGGATGGCCAGTGTTATTTTTCATGCCTATAACCAGATAACGAAGTCAGGAAAAGTAAAACTTTTCAAATCACATAAAGAAGGTTTTAAAGATGGTGAACAACTTCGTGATTTTATTTATGTAAAAGATGTGGTAGCTGTCTGTTTCTGGCTGATGTCCGCCCGTGACGGTACGGACGGGCAAAATCAACCGGCAAATGGGTTATATAATTTAGGCACAGGAAAGGCAAGAACGTTTAATGACCTGATCAGATCCATTTATTCAGCATTAGAAAAAGAACCGTTGATCGAGTATATCGATACACCGGCTGATATCCGTGATAAATACCAGTACTTTACTGAAGCTGATATGAACAAGTTGAAGAACGCAGGATACAATGCTTCGTTTTATTCGCTTGAAGATGGAGTAAAGGAATACGTAAATAACTTCCTGCTCACTGGAAAAATTTACTGAGCCCCCAACCCTGCCTACCGGCAGGCAGGCCTCTAAAGGGGGGCTATTACTCCAATAAATGAAGATGTGCTACTGTTTCAATAATTCATCCTATTTTTACACAGTTGTTGCCTGCCACAGAAGTTAATTCTTCGTGTGGCATTTTTATTTTATTAAACGAAAGTTATGTCAAAGAAAATTGCAATCATTGGTGGCGGAAATCTTGGAGCATCGATAGCAGATGGTTTGATCATGAGTGAATTCAGCCGCCCTGTTGAACTAAGCATTACCCGCAGGAATATTTCTGTATTAAGCCGCTTTGCCGAAAGAGGTTGTATGGTTCATAGTAATAACAAGAAAGCTGTAAAAGATAGTGAGATCATCATTCTTGCAGTTAAGCCTTATAATTATGCAGATATTATTAAAGAAATAAAACCTGTTTTAGATCCAAAGAAGCATGTTATTGTATCTGTCATCACCGGTGTGTGGATTGATGAAATGCAAAAAGCAATTGGCAAACCTGTTCCTATTATCCGTGCTATGCCGAATACTGCCATCGCTATTCAGCAAAGCATGACCTGCATAGCACATAATGGCGCAAGTCCATCACAGATCAGTTATGTGCAGCAATTGTTTGATGTATTGGGAAGAACGGTGATAATCGATGAAAAATTGATGGATGCCGCCACTGTGTTAGGAGCTTGCGGCACTGCATATGCAATGCGTTATATCCGGGCAAACATCCAAGGCGGTATTGAAATTGGTTTTGATGCAGCAACGGCAACATTGATCGCTGCACAAACAGTAAAAGGCGCTGCGGATCTATTGCTACAAAAGAATACACATCCTGAACAGGAGATCGATAAAGTAACGACCCCAAAAGGTTGCACCATCGCAGGATTAAATGAAATGGAACACCAGGGATTCAGTTCATCATTGATCCGTGGTGTAGTGGCGAGTTTTAAAAAAATTCAACAGCCCTGATCTTACTCCGAGAACCATTCGTTATGCTGTTCCTCTACACGGATAAATGTAGTACGTTTTGTAAGTTCCTTTAAAACCTTTGCACCTACATACGTGCAGGCAGAACGAAGCCCACCGAGAATATCCTGAACGGTATCAGATACATTTCCACGATAAGGTATTTCTGTTGTCTTGCCTTCTGATGCACGGTAATCAGCTACACCACCGGAATATTTATTCATGGCTGTTTCAGAACTCATGCCATAGAAAAGTTTAACCTTAGTACCATCTTCTTTTTCCAAAAGCTCTCCACCACTTTCTTCATGACCTGCAAGCATACCGCCAAGCATTACAAAATCAGCGCCACCGCCAAATGCTTTTACTACATCACCGGGGACTTTACAACCACCATCAGAAATTATTTGTCCGCCTAATCCGTGTGCGGCGTCGGAACATTCAATGATAGCAGATAACTGCGGATAGCCTACTCCAGTTTTTACCCTTGTTGTACATACTGAACCCGGACCAATTCCTACTTTAATTATATCCGCACCTGCCAGCAATAATTCTTCTACCATTTCACCCGTAACCACATTGCCCGCAATAATTACTTTGCCGGGATATTTTTTTCTTGTCGCAGCAACAAACGATACAAATTTCTCTGAATAACCATTAGCTACATCGATACAAATAAATCGTAACGCTGTATTCTCTTTTAAAATTGTACCCAACTTCCTTGCATCTGCATCACTGGTGCCGGTGCTTATGGCAATATGCTCAGCGATCTTCTTTCCATCATTTTTCATAAATGCTTTCCATTGTGCAGCAGTATAATGCTTATGTATTGTTGTAAACATTTTATGAGTTGCAAGTGCTTTAGCCATTTCCATGGTTCCTACCGTATCCATATTGGCTGCCATGATTGGGATCCCTTCCCAATCTTTACCGCCATGCAGGAATTTAAACTTACGGTTCAGCGAAACTTCGGAACGGGAACTAAGTGTGGAGCGTTTAGGTCTTAACATCACATCTTTAAAACCCAGCTTAATATCTGAATCTATATGCATAATTTAAAAATTTGAACCGGGCAATTTAACTAAACATAAGCTATGCCGAAAAGAAAATTATGAACAGCAGAAAAATCAATCAGTTATTTTTGCAGTTCAAATACCCGATAATGAAATTCCTTACCATTGCTGTTGCCCTTCTGATAACATTTAATGTAAATGGTCAAACAGATTCCATACAGCCGCCTTATAAAAGATTTCCGACCCCACCTCCTTTTAAATTATTACTTACTGACAGTGCCACTTATTTTACAAAAGCAGATCTCGAAAAGAAAAAACCTTTATTGATAATGTTGTTCAGTCCGGACTGTGACCATTGCAAACATGAAACTGAGGAGTTGATAAAGAATATTGATAAGTTTAAAAAAGTTCAGATCGTAATGGCAACTTTTCAACCGTTTGATGAGATGAAAAAATTTTATGCTGATTTTCAGCTAAATCGCTTTGAGAATATTGTAGTCGGCAAAGACATCAACTTTATCCTCCCTCCTTTTTATAATATTCGCAATCTTCCATTCCTGGCTTTTTATGATAAGAAAGGACAACTGATCTCTGTATTTGAAGGCGGATTGCCGATGGATAAAGTGGCGGAGAAGTTTGGGATTGATAAATAAAATTGAATCACTGTGAAGTTCAATTTTTCAAGGAAGATTCATAGCTTCCCATTCTTTGATCTGCTTTTTAGATGCCAGCCCTCTCCAGCTTAATTCAAGTATCTCTTTCAACAATTTCATATTGTATTGGTGGATCCACATGCAGATATAGGGATATGCTTTAAAGTGATCCGGCAAAAGAAAAATTTCAGGATAGCGTATTAAGTATTCATCTCTTTTTTCAAAATCAAGATGAATAGGAATGAATTCGCCGTTGTCATGTAACCTGCACATGAGTTTACCTCTTACTTTTATTGATGGAGTATTTTCATGAGATACACTTTCCTCTGCTCCCGGAAATAATAAAGCGATCCTTTTAATAGGTTCAAAATCTGCAGGATCGTATTTTATATTTTCCCGATTCATTAATATGCCTTGCCAGGTTTTAAGATAAATACTTCGGTAAACATTAAAAATGTTTTTTAAATTTAGAAAATAATCTGGTATAAAATTTAATTGATTATCAGAAGAAATCTTTACCAGAGAATAAGGCAAATGTTGGCTTCAATAGTTATGAGACATAATATTTCTAATATACTTTTTACTATATTCCTATACTCTTGTACCTCCTTCGGTGACTATTTACAAAAAGCGGACACCGCGATTGAAAAAGAAGATTATAGAGAAGCTATAAATTTCTTAAATAAAGCTCTTTCTAAAAAGAAATATCTCGCAGAAGCTTACTCGGAAAAGGCTCACTGTTACACAAAACTCAATAAAGACGACTCTGCTATAATAGTCTACGAACAACTTCTTGTCTTTGATCCAAATAATACATTGGCTTTTTATAATCTCGGTTTGTGCAAATACCGACAAGAAAAGTTTGATGAAGCAATTGATTATTTTAACGACGCAATGAAAACAAAAGGCTATAACCCCAACGATACATCGAAATCACAATTAATCATGGAATATACTCAGGGAGGAAAGGAGTTACTTGGTATGGATGGTAAATTTGATATCTCATTTTCAGAAATCTTTTATATGGCAGGATTAGTGTATTATAAAACAGGAAAGATAAAAAAGGCGTATAGATATTTCATGGACTGTATTTCCAAAGGATTCAACGTGCCTGAAAGTCACTATATGATTGGGTTATGCTGGCTTTCCGCTGGCGATAATCAAAAGGCCTGCGAGTCATTCAAGACTTCCCAAATTTCCGGTTATGCGCTAGCAATTGAACAGTTTGAAAAAAACTGCAAATAAACTACTGTAGTCAACAAAGGTTTTTCTGCTATCCTATCAGACGAATACGATAGTGATGTGTGAAGAATGCCAAATAGAATTACAGAACCCTGAACGGAGCGTCGCAACAGAAGTCTAATAGCAGCACTTCAGCAGGTTGAATACCCAAAAATCTCACCCTACGAAAAGCTGCCCAACCATTATCTTTGCCCCCTCAAATAATTTACTCAATAATAAAAATTCTCTGATGAAAGTAACCGTAGTAGGTGCAGGCGCAGTAGGCGCAACAACTGCCGATAATATTGCCCGTAAACAATTATGCAGTGAGCTGGTGCTGGTAGATATTAAAGAAGGTGTGGCTGAAGGTAAGGCCATGGACCTGATGCAAACAGCACAGATCGAAGGTTTCGATACAAAGATCATTGGCAGTACTAATGATTATGCAAAAACTGCCGGCAGCGATGTGGCCGTTATTACTTCCGGTATTCCACGTAAACCGGGTATGACACGAGAAGAATTGATCGGCATTAATGCAGGTATTGTAAAAACGGTTGCAGAAAATATTCTGAAGAATTCACCGAATGCAATCATCATCGTCATCAGCAACCCGATGGATACGATGACCTATCTCGCATTAAAAGCTACAGGACTTCCTAAAAACCGTATTATTGGAATGGGTGGCGCATTGGACAGTGCAAGATTCCGTTATTTCTTAAGCACCGCCATGAAATGTTCACCAAACGATCTGAATGCAAATGTAATTGGCGGTCATGGCGACACTACAATGATCCCTTTAACAAGGTTGGCTACTTATATGGGAATACCGGTGAGTAATTTCCTTGATGCAGATGCTTTGAAAAAAGTAGCTGCTGATACAATGGTGGGTGGTGCTACGCTGACAGGATTATTGGGCACATCAGCCTGGTATGCACCGGGTGCAACTGGCGGTTTTTTAGTAGAAAGTATTTTACGTGACGAAAAAAGAATTGTTCCCTGCTGTGTAGCGTTGGATGGAGAATACGGACAAAAAGATATTTGTCTTGGCGTACCTGTTGTAATTGGTAGAAATGGCTGGGAAAAAATTGTTGACTATAAACTGAATGAAGAAGAACAGGCCGCATTTAATAAAAGCGCAGAAGCAGTAAGAAATATGAATAGTGTTTTGAATACGCTAAGCTTGTAAAATATTTTTTATAACTTTTGAAAGCGGATGAGTGTTCATCCGCTTTTTTTTTGAATAGGACAGCAAGCAACATATAACTACCGTAAGATCCGCAACACTAATTGAAAATAAAAAGGCCCCGCAAATTGCGGAGCCTCTCATGTTATAAGTGCAAGGTTTATCTCTGTTGTACAGGAGGAGGAGGGAATGCAGACGCAGGCGGTGCATTTTTTATATCTATCACTTCCACCTCAAATAATAGATTGGTGAAAGGCGGAATGTCCTGGTAACCTGAAGTACCATAAGCCTGGTCAAAGGGCACAAGGAAATTTGCTTTGGAACCTTTCTTTAATAATTGCAATCCTTCAAACCATCCACGGATCAATCCCATCGGCGCCAGGTTAAAATCCAGTGGCCTGTTACGTGTAGTATCTTTATTATTCATGTTCCCGTCAAATACTCTGCCATCGGGATAACGGCCTTCATATTTCATAGACACAACTTTTCCGCTATCACAGGTAGGGCCATCACCATCTTTTGTAATTTTTACATAAGTGCCACCTGCTGTTTTTATAGCACCTGCAAATTTTTCTTTTGCTATTTTCTCCACCTCTGCTTTACGCTTATCAGTTACTAACTGCTGCATACGCATCATTTCTGTTCTGTATTCCTCCTGCACCACTTGAACAGAGTCATAACGTTTTAATATTTTTACATACAGGTAATAATTTGATCCTTTTTTCAGGTAAGCTGGAATTGAACCCGGAGGTGCATTGGGGCTTTTACTGAGAATAGTATCAACCGGAAAACGATAAACAACACTATCACCAACAACTAATTTGTTTGCAATTTCCCAGATATCAAAATCTCTTGCTATTGAATCGATCTTTGCAAACTGATCAGGTGTTTCATCAGGAACATTAAGCAATGAATCCTCGATCTTCTGTACAAGGCGGAAACGTACAAATGTTCCGGATTTCAAGCTGTCTTTACCACCGTTGGCAAAGATCTTATATCCCAGGCCGGTTTTGGTAACTGAAAAATTTTTGTTGTCTGCGTTCGTGCAGGATGTAACTGTAAAGGCTATTGCCACTAACATCAGCACCCACTTGTTCATTTTCATTTTTGGTTATTTAAGTATTTATAAATTCTGTAATGGGGAAATAAAAAAGAATTACCCAGTAAAGCGGCGCAATATCGGAATAAATTCCCGTTTTGCCTGTTCTTTCTGCCAAATACCAGGTGTTTATTTTGATGCCTGAAAAAAAGGATAATTGAGCAGAAATCTCTTCATTTTGGTTACCAATATTTCATTTCCTAACTTTCGATTTAATAAAAATACATACATGGTATCCGAAATACGGGGCAGCTTCAATGGCAGTTTCAACAAAGAAAAGTATGAGGCATTCCTCCGTGACCTGAACAGTGTACATCCGGGTGCTATTGAATTCCGTGTAGCTGAAACGCCGGTTTTTGTTTCCAAAGATTTTACCACCAAAATGCTTGATGCCTGTGAAAGTATTGTAGACGTTATCACCGATCCTGGTTTTAATGAAATGGTTAAAAATGCGGTCCCCAAAAATATTCATGTGCCCGGCGAAAGCAGGCATTCGCATTTTATTGCTTTCGATTTTGGCATTTGTATAAATGAGGCCGGTGAATATGAACCGCAACTGATCGAAATGCAGGGCTTCCCTACCCTGTTTGCATACGAAGTATTGCTGGATGAAGTTTTCAGAAAACATTTTCCGGTGCCGGATAATTTTAGTTGCTATCTCGGGGATCATGAAAAAGAAAGTTACCTGCAATTATTAAAAGATATTATCGTAGCTGATGAGAAGCCTGAAAATGTGATATTGCTTGAAATTTTTCCACACCAGCAAAAAACAAGAATTGATTTTTATTGTACGCAGGATTATCTCGGTATAAAACCTGTTTGCCTCACAGAGTTAATTAAAGAGGGGAAGAAATTGTTCTACATGAATGAGGGGAAGAAAACCCAGGTCAGGCGAATTTATAATCGTGTAATATTTGATGACCTGCAACAACAAACACCTGAAGTGCAGGAGAAAGGAAAAATTTTATTTGAAGAATTGGATGTGCAATGGATACCGCACCCCAACTGGTTTTATAAGATCAGCAAATACACAATACCTTTTATACATCATCCTTATGTGCCAAAAACATTTTTCCTGGATGAAATAAAACAAATACCTACTGATCTCGAAAATTATGTTTTAAAACCGTTGTTCTCGTTTGCAGGCCAAGGTGTGGTAATAGATGTAACACAAACCGATATTGATAATGTAAAAGACCCGGAGAATTGGATACTGCAACGAAAAGTAAAGTATGCTGATATAATTGAAACACCAGATATCCCGGCCAAAGCGGAGATCCGATTATTTTATTTCTGGAAAGATGGTGCTGCAAGACCTGTTGCTGCCAACAATCTTGCAAGATTGAGCAAAGGAAAAATGATCGGTGTTCGTTATAACAAGGACAAGGAATGGGTTGGCGGAAGTTTTTGTTATTTTGAAAAATGAGATTTTTTGCGATCATATTATTACTTCTGTTTTTTATAGCCTGCAATCAACATTCTGGTGATGTACAGAAACTGCAATCAAAAATTGACAGTCTTGAAAAACGACTGGCCGAAACTTATAAACCGGGTCTGGGTGAGTTTATGTCGGGCATACAGATACATCATGCCAAGCTTTGGTTTGCCGGACAAAATCAGAACTGGCCTTTAGCAAATTTTGAGATACACGAAATACAAGAAGCTCTTGATGATGTACAGAAATTTTGCAGCGACAGAGAAGAAACTAGATCAATTGGAATGATCAATGGCCCTGTCGATAGTTTGACCGGAGCTATTCAACAAAAAGATCTAAGACTATTCAGCAGCAGATATGCCCTTTTAACCCAGGCATGTAACAATTGCCATTTAGAAACAAAACATAAATTTAATATTGTTACTATTCCATCATCCACACCTGTTGTCAACCAGGATTTCAGGCCATTAAAATAATACTGGTATTACACTCAATCCAGAACGTCATATATGGAACAGATCAAAAATATCAAACCTAAAGAAGTTGTCCCCGGTATCACGGGCCACTATGTACATGGCGATGCTTTAACCCTCGGATATGTTGAAGTAAAGAAAGGAAGCATTTTACCCGAGCATCATCATGTGCATGAACAAATCACTTTTGTACTGGAAGGGCAACTGGATATGATAATAGGTGGTGTACCCTGTCCTTTAAAAGCCGGTATGTATCATGTTATTGCTTCCAATGTTCCCCACTCCGCTACTACACCGGTGGATTGCAAAGTGATTGATGTGTTCAGCCCGGTAAGAGAAGATTATAAACAATAATTGTTGCTTCTTATATTTGTGTAATGAGAAAACCACTGCTCATTCTTACATTGATAAGTATAAACCTTTATGCTCTATCGCAGGAAGAAGGCCGCATGGAAACTGATCGTCCTGATCAAACCGAATCCCCGATTATTACAAAAAAGAAATATATACAGACAGAAATTGGATTCAACTATGAAAAAGATGGAGATCTTCACGCATTTGTACATCCTACTATTCTGTGGAAATATGGAGCTTGCAGTCGGTTTGAATTTAGGTTAATAACAGAGTTTGTTTCTGTGGAGACTCCCCTGATCATCCCCAATGGAAATGAAATAAAAACAGGAATTCTTCCTATTAAGATCGGTGGTAAAATAGCACTTTGGGAGGAAAAAGGTTTAGTACCTAAGACATCAGTGATCTTTCATATAGCACCTTCAAATATCGGCAGCAAAAAATTTTACACAAGCAAATGGGCTCCCAATTTTATTTTAACCATGCAGCACACTTTATCAGAAAATATCGGGTTAGGTTATAACCTGGGATTTGAACTGGATGGCGAAAGCGGCAGTCCATTTTGGGTCTATACAATAGCTCCGGGTTTTAATATCGGTAAAAGCTGGTATGGCTATATTGAATTGTTTGGGGCGGTGAAAAACAATGAACTGCCTCGTCACAACCTGGACGGCGGCCTTGCTTATTATTTTTCTGATAACAAAAAGCTTGATTTTTCATCCGGCATTGGACTCACTGATAATGTGACTGATTGGTATGGTTCAATAGGATACTCTTTTCGATTCAATACAAAAAAGAAGAAATAATTACTGCACGATCATTACTTCAATTTATACCTGATCCCAGTATAAAATAATCTACCACTTACAGGCCCCCAAACCAATGACGCATCAAAGTATTGGCTAAAAGGTTGATCAGCTGCAATGATTGGATCCTTTTGAAAATAATTAGACAAATTCTCTCCGCCAAAATATAGCTCAAACGGATGTTTTTTACCAAGCGTCTTGCTAACCTGCGCATTCATCAGGACATAAGATGGTGAACTTGTGTTGAGTTGATATTGAGCTGGGTTAGCCGATGTATTTGGTATCCTCTTAGTACCATTATAATTAAACGTATAATCAAGCTTCCAGCCGCTTACTTCGTAGGCAAGATTTGCAAATGCCCTGTTTTTTGCAGTAAATGGTTTTTGTAAAAGCTCATTACTATAAGTTGTTTTTACATCAAAAAAGCGGTAAGCTACCCTTACCTCCAATTTACGAACAGGTTCAAAGTTCATTTCTGCCTGGAAACTATTTGAAAAAGATTTTCCCGCCAGATTATAAAATTTAACTTGTCTTACATCTTCAAGGTCCACCACTACTTGTTCATCAAAATCATTTCTGAAATAATCAACACTGAATGATCCATCACGTTTGAAGAGTTTAAACTTCTGATCAACACTGATCCCTTTATTCCACGCAACTTCAGGATCGAGTCCATAGGCTTTACCTGCTGAAGATGATAAAATATTTACTTGTCTTGAGCTCACAAACACACTCATATTCTCCGCAAAAATATTTGCAGTACGTTGTCCACGTCCTGCACTTAGGCGAATCGTAGTTCCTTTTAGGGGTTCATAGCGTACATGTACCCGGGGAGTAATAAACCAGTCAAATAAACTATTATTGTCGGCACGAAGACCGGCAACAATATTGAACTTATCAACCGGTGTAAACGTATATTCGAAAAATGCACCGGGAACTGTTTCGGTTCTTTTAAAATTGATGGATTTAAAATCTTCATCATATTTATCTGAAACGAAACTTAAACCAGTTCTGAATTTATGATTGGTGTTGCCAATGATAGATTGATAAATCAGGTTAGCATAAAAATTACGCTGTTCTGCATTATATTCAGTAAGCCCGAAATAAGAATCCTGCTGATGATTGAAGGTTGATAATTGCAGGCCGATACTTTTATATTTTTTGGCAGGGAATACATAACCGATCTTGGCAAAACCTTCATATCGTTTAGTGTTGATACCAAGCCCGTAATAATTGGTAGTAAACTTATCGTTAGCCGCATCAAACTTTGTCTCACCTCCTGTTCTGTTATCATTCAATATCTTGAAACCAAACTGTGTTAAAAAACCTTTCCCATCTTCATACTTCCATCGATTAATCGCACTAAACTGATTACCCATTGGAAGATCACGAAATCCATCATTGTTAAAGTCGATCGATTTGTTATTTAAGTAATCATCATGCAGTAATAATGCCGTACTCCATTTTTTGCCAAGCTTCTGTGTAAGGACAAGATTCAAATCTGTTTTACCCATATCATTTATATACGCATTTGCATAAAGCCGTTCCGCTTTCTCTGGTTTCTTTAATTCAATATTGATCTGCCCGGCAATACTTTCAAAACCATTTGCCACCGAGCCTACTCCTTTATTCAGTTGTATCGATTCAACCCATGGACCAGCAATGGAATTTAAACCCAATGGTGTAGCAATTCCTCTTGGGCCGGGAAGATTCTCAACGGTTAGTTGTGTGTAATTACCACTCAAACCCAACAACTGAATTTGTTTACTACCTGTTACAGCATCGTTATATGAAACATCAACTGAAGGGTTGGTTTCAAAACTTTCACTCAGGTTACAGCAAGCCGCTTTAAATAATTCTTTTTCTGACATTACCTGTTTACGTAGGGGGCTTAATGCAGAGACAAAGGTTGAACGTTGCCTTGCTATGATTGTAACCTCTCCCAACTTCTTATCTGTTGCAAGAATAATTTTCAGTTCCTTCATATCGGCAACTGTCATTGTATCGGGTTTATAACCTGCATAGCTGACAATTAATCTTTCTGCACCTGGGTGATGAGGAATACTGAAAACACCTGATGTATCCGTAACCGTTCCTTTATTTGTACCCAGCCATATAACAGAAGCACCGGCTAGCGGTGAAAACATTCCTTTTTTATTTTCTTCAAGCACTACTCCTTTTACAATATGAGCATCGGCAGGTAATTGGACTGTTCCATTTTCTAATACTGCAAGATCACCTGCAATTGATTTTTCAACCTGTCTTTTCATGTCCGCATTTCGTTTTTCGATTTCCCGGTAATGACAGCAATCCGGCAGTTCATTATACGTTGCAGTAGTTGCTTTTTCAAGTTCCGTGTCGTGTCCGGTCCCGGCTATTAATTTATGTACTTTCGATAAGCTGATCTTTTTAGGATTATAACTCAATGCAAGATTTTTTGTATCTACATCCCAGACAGCTGAACTGATTCCTTTCAGTTTAAGTGTTTGCTCAATCCGTTGTTTACACATTTCGCAGGCGCCGCTTACTTTGAAAATGATCGTAGAATCTTTAGCAGGTTGTGCACTCACAAAAAATGTAAAAACCAATAACGCAACTGTAAAAAAATATTTATTTGGTTTCATCCCGTTAAGTTTTTTGAAAAAAGAATAGCGGGGGCAGTTGATTTACCCCCGCCCGTTGACTTATTAACGATGATTTTCCTTTTTATCCTTTACCGGTTTTAAATCCATTCCGCATATGGAACATTTACCTGGTTTATCGCTGGCTACATCGGGATGCATACTACAGCAATATGCTTTCATGACTTCAGTTTTCATTTGCTCTTTTTTTGAAAGCGATAATTTTTTTCCACACTGAGGGCATTTGCCAGATTTATCACTTACGACATCAGCATGAACAGGACACGCATAGTTCTTTGTTACAGCAGCCTTCATGTCTTCTTTTTTGCTCAATGATAATTCCATACCGCATTTAGGGCATTTACCCGCTTTATCCATCTTTACATCCGGGTGCATAGAGCATGTGTACAAAAAAGTATGCTGAGTTGTGTCTTTTTTCCCTGCTTTCTCCTGTGCGAATACAGAAACGGAACTGATAGTTAAAGCTGCTATCAACAGCATCATGAACTTTTTCATATAAATAATTTTGAAGTATAAAAAATGTAATACAATGAACCCGGTAATAGTTTATTACCCGGACAGGATAGACCAGTAATTATTAAATACGGAAAACGCAGTTGCGGATATAAACTGCAACACCAGCACTTCGGGGAGGAGTATGTACATAATAATTTTCCCGGCTGGTGGACGTAATATTGATGCCAGGATTTTCAATAATAGAAGCAGGCAGTGCGTCTGATGCTGTTTGCATCAATTGAATGGATGCTTCAGCGATCTGCTGATCACCAGTGCTCTTTATAAGTCTTGATTCATCTTTACAACAACCACCGTCTTTCTCTGTTTTATCCATTCCGCAAAACGCACAAACAGTGGAATCATTATTTGCCACTCCCCAACCGGTCAATTTGTCCATACAATAATGCATATGAACATTTATCCCAGTCGCTGAAAAGAGATAGAAAAAAGCTAATATGGTTGTAACCAATTTACCCATCATCAGATATTAACTCAAAACTACATTTAAAGAGTTCCATGAAGAGATGATCTGCATCATTTGCAGCAGTCCTTTTTCCTGATAAAAATCATTCTGAATACTTTCGCAATAATTTTCTTTATAGAAGCCATTACTTTCAAGATCAATTATTTGATTATTTCTTCTTCCGCAAGGCATTCAAAAATATCCGCTCATAGCTGATCATAATACTTTTTTTCATCATACGGGAAATATCGCTACTCAACTGAAAGCGGTAGCCCAGGTTGAGCTTGCTGGTGCTATTAAAGATCAGTTGTATAGCTGGTGCCAGGTCTACATAGTATTTTTCAGAAGGCCAGTTAAGATTCCTTCCGCCAATCAATTCTGCATAAATATTCAGATTGATCTGATCATAATCGATATAGCTCCGCGGAAATACAAGATAGCCTGCAGAAAGTGTATAATTAAACGACTCAAAAGCGTAGGGCTGCGGATCTTGTTTTGATGATCTTACTTCATCCAGCACTTCGCTTATACTTGCTGTACCTGAAATGGCGAACTTATGCCATAGCTGCGTTGCAATAATTCCCGCCTGTATCCCGCTTTGATCTCCATTTGTCAAATTGATCTCATTATGATGAAGTTTGTTGCGGCTATAGGTAGCTGAAGTAAATGCAGCCATCCGAAAATGTTTATGTATTTCATCAATTGAAAGGAACCGGTACTTTGCATAAACTTTTGCAAACTCATAATAAAAATAATTCTCATGCATATTACCAAAACCGAGGCTGCCATGTACCATCCATTTTTTATTTAGCCCTAACATGACTTCCGGAACGTAGCGCTGTCCTAATCCATCATTATGAACACTATTACCAAACATTGTTCCCAGCTTTGCAGAAATAGATTTTGATGGCATATTCGATGCAGGCTCTGCATAAGGATATAACTCCTGTGCTGCTGCGGTTGTAACTATAAAAGAAATAAAAATAAAAAAGCAAAAACGCATGATCATTATTTTGAAAGCAAATCCTTAACTGCTGCCTCAAGGTCTTTCCCTTCCAGGTCCATTCCCACTAATTTGCCTTCTTTGTTTATTAAATACGAAGTTGGAAGGGCACTAACATTCCATTTCATTGCTGTACTCGCTTCTCCCATTTCTCTATCATTCACCTGCAGCCATGTTATTTTATCTTTTTGCACTGCTTTCTTCCAGTCTTTCTCGCTGTTATCAACAGATACACCGAATATCTCAAAACCCTGCGATTTATACTTAGCATATAATTTCATCATATGCTTGTTTGAAATACGACAGGGGCCACACCAGCTTGCCCAGAAATCAAGCAATACAATCTTTCCTTTTAATGAGGATAGTTTTAATGTATCGCCATTCAAAGATGGTAAAGCAATTTCCATGGCTTGTTGTCCCGGTCCGGGCTGTGCCTTTGCAGCAATAGAGAGAATGATAACAAATAAAAGCAAGTTGATTTTTCGTTGGATTTTCATATTGGTGATTTAAAAAATGTCTCCCCGATTGTAACGGGGAGACATCTGATTAAATAATTACATGATAGACTCTTTCATGAGCAGCTATTCCTTCCTTAGTACAACAATCACCCGATACACCTGTCTGTACACAGGTATGTTTGGTTGTATTAGCATACTTCTTGAATTCCTTTGCCGATAAAAAATTCTTATCAACAATGGTTATTGTTTTTTCGCCAGTAAGGGTTTCATCTGTACCGTTCAGGAAATGAATATTCAAACCGGCAACCTTTGCATGTGAATCCTTTGCTGCTTTTACATCAGCAAAATTTCCGGATGCTTTTAGCGATGCCACTGAAAAACCGGCATCTTCCACAGCTTTGCTCAATGCATCAAACTCAACATGACCGGATTGCTTAAATACCAAAACATAATCCTGTGATTTGATATCCACTTTTACCTCCTGTACAAAATCCACTTTCTCCAAAGCTACTTTTACTGCCTTGGAACACATGGAACATGTCAGCCCACTGGCTTTTAATGTGGCTTTTGTAAACTGTGCATTTACAGTAACTGAAAATGCAACCACTATCAATAGAATTAATAGCTTTTTCATGAATGACTGATTAAATGATTAATGATCGCCTTTCTCATTTTTACAGCAGTCTTTGCCATCATGGCCTTCTTTGGTGCATTTACCATCTTTGCAGCAGTCCATTTTTTCAGCACCTTCTTTTTTACAACAATCTTTACCATCATGACCAGGCATTGTGCATTTGCCATCTTTACAACAATCCATTGTTTTAGCAGCATTACTAGTCTCTGCTACTCTTTCATATTTACAGCAGCTATGCAATTTGTCGTATGATTCGTTGGTAGCTTTTACACCTACATTATCATAACCTGCATCAGCAATGCTTTTCTGAATTTTAGCAAGATCAGATGTAGACGAACTGTATTTAACGGTGATGACCTTTGTGTCTTTATTCCATTCTGCGGAAGTAGCGCCGGCTTTTTTAGCGGCTTTTTCTATATTGGTTTCACACATGCCGCAATTCCCGGATACCTTGAAGGTTTCAGTTTTTGTCTTTTGTGCAAAAACAGATGATGCAATAAGTGAACATACTAAAGCGATTGAAAATATCTTAAACGTTTTCATGATAATTCTAATTTGAGATTAATTAATTTAAAATTGATTCTAAAAAGTCATTGTGTCTAAAAGCACAGAGACTTATTCAAAACATCGCTGAATAGCGATATGAACGTACAAGAGTGCGACGCAACAAAAGTTATATAGTAGCACTGCTGCACGGCTTATAATATTCTCAAATTCTGAAAACGCAATTCTGCAGGTAGGTATCCTGCTGCGATAATAAAGGAGGTGAATGATTCTGGTAATCATTTTGCTCAACCAGCTGAATATTAAAATCAGTGATCAGGTTATGATAATTAACCGGAACTGCTTCGGGAGATCTTAATTCAAAATTGAATTGGCTGATATTGTGGTCATCATTCAGCTTTACCACTTTTACTTCATCATGACAACAGCCATTGCTGTCATCAGTATGCATTCCGCATTTGCCACATATATCGGATGATGTAGAATATAATTGTGCTGAATCGATCCGGTTCATGCAGTAGTGAATATTCACGACCACACCTGTTACAACAGTGAAGTAAATAATTGTCGATATGGCTCCTAACAGCTTTTTCAGCATGACCCCACAAAGATAGAATCATTTTCTGGCCAAACAACTGAGATTTTACCAACTGGGGAAAATTCAGGATCAGTTAACAAAACTCCAATAAACACCCAGCCTGATCTGTAATCCCGGCATTGGATAGCCCGGTGTTTCAATAATATTATTGGTAAAATTGATATTACCCATTTCCTGGATCGTATTCAGGTTTTCAGCCCGGATAAAAAACTTCATCGGCCTGATACGGAAGTGTAAATAAGCTGATATATAGGGTAACTGGTTTTTTATAGTAATGCTGTCCTGGTAATAAAACTGGCCAAGGGCTGGTGAATATCCGTCTCCTTTATAAGGGGTATGGTAAGTAACTTCCAATCCTGTAGAAATATGAAGGTTTTTAAATTTAGGGGGGCCTTCATACGCAAACCGGTTTCTTGTAAAAATCAGGGGTAGGTTTACGTGAGCATTACCAATTACCTGTTGAAAATAAACTTCAGAATGCCAGGCAAATTTCTTCCCCAGTTTAAACGATTTTTCAAAACTTACCTGGAACACATTGAACAAAGACGATTCCTGCGATAACTCATAATAGTTCTGGATATAGTTGTAATTCGTAAGTAAATAATAATGCGCTGACATATTCAACTTTCTTACCGGTTGAGTTAAAGTAGCAAAAAGATGTGTTGTGTTTTCATTGCTAAAAGCCTTTTCACTTTTCATCAGGTAAAAACTGCTTCGGCTATTGTAGATAAACGAAGGCGACCGGTTTACATTCTGAAATCCCAGTTGCAGGTAACCAATTTTTCGACTTAGAAAACGACGAAGGGCAGCGGTAGCTTCATAATCACTGAAATTATTACCACTGAGATAAAGTTTACCCTCTAAAAACATTTCCCATTTCTGGTTGCGGGTCTTGTTGCGATATTCACCATGCGCCATCAGGTTATAATAGCTCTGAGTTGACTTTGACAACCTGCCTTTAATGTTCTGCACCAAAAGACCCAGCTTGATAAACTGCTGCTGATTTTTTATATCCGGAAACTGGTAGAAAGAGAAATCATTGTTGATCACAGTCCAGTTTTCCCGGAGTTCAAAAGTATCAATGGGGTTCTGAAGAGTAGTATCATAAACATCCTTGTAATAAGTTGAGTCGCCAACATAATCCTGGAACAGGTATTTATTTTTTTCGATACTGAGTGTATGTTCAAAACGCAACCGCGGATAATACAAGTAATAGATAGTAGAGTCTGAGATCAGGGAATCCTTTTTGCCTAGATCATATTGTTGTCGCATTACGTAAACCGTTTCTGTATATTTTGTACCCGTCTCAATTCTTGTGCTGAAAAAATCACGGCCAAACTCAGGATCGCCGCCAATATTGGTAGGAATATTGAACCTGTCCTTATATACAACATCATTCATGTAATCCTGGTCACTCTTTATGCCTCCGTTTTCTGCCGATTGCAGCTTGTTTGATACCAGCATGAAATAATTATTATAACGTTTATTCGGCGATTGGTACCATGAGTTCAAAATGTAATTATTATGGTTTGTTTTTTGATTTTTAAACCACCCAGGAGAATTAATGAGCCTGTAGTTAAATGAAAAATTCCAGTTGGGCTTTATATTTTGTGTATGCAGTAATTCAATTACCTGTTCAGCTCTTGAACCCAGCAGGAAATTGATCTCAGAATAAGGCCTTGTAGTATGCATGAAGCGGGTCGTCTCTTTTTGCCACCGGTAAATATCAAATGAGTGAAAGCCTGCATCCCAGCCGGCAAATAGTTTGGGTGAAAATAATATTGACCGTGAAGCATTGCCAACATTACCCAGGTAAATATTAGTGGCCGGAACAGGATAACGCAAACGAAAATCTTTTATCGATGAATCCAGTTTACCGTAAGATGTGGAATCAAGATATTTGAAATAAACAGTTACGGAATCTTCAAACTTATTTCTACGCTTGAGGCTATCCTGTCCGCCTCCACTACCCATTGATGATAAGGCCCCTAACCCTGAGCCACCCATCCGTTGGGGATTAAAACCGCCACCACCGCTGGTAGGAAAACCTCTTTGCGCAGCAATACCCGTTTGCAGGAATAAGATAATGAAAGCAGTGTATGTGAGTTTATTTAACAGGGTAAATAATTAATGCTGGCAAAAGTAACTTAACTGGATAAGGTATTAAAATGAAATGCTGGTAAAGAAAAGAAGGCTATGTTAATAATTATACCTGAAAAAATCACAAAATTCTTCATCACATAACAAACGCTGCAGTGTTTTATCTTTTAACAGATCGGTATAATCAATCCAATTATTTCCAACTTTAATTTTCCTGTATATTAAGCGTATCCCTTGGCTATAATCAACCCACCAGTTGATATGACCCGTGTATAATGGTTGGATCGGTTTACCATCCAGTTTATGCCAGCCATAAATAGCAACCCTATCGGGTCGGCCATCTCTTGAGATCTTTCCGCTGATCACTACATCTTTTTGTATACCGGCAATCAATCCTTTTCGTCCTTTTCGCTGTCCTTCGATAATAAGATGATGATGCCACATGGTAGGCGTACTATCACGAAAAGCATACATCGGTACTGGTTCCAGTTTTAGTTTAGCTGCTTTATAAATGTCGTCCACCATTTTTCTTGTAGGTAAAAAACAATTAAAACTATCAGCGATCTGTTGAGCTGCCATCGGTGTTATATTAATTCTTGCCCAATCATCATTTGTACCAACGGATAAGTAATCAGGAGCGACATAGTAGGTTGCTTTAACATTTTTACCAGTTGCCGAATCAATAACCGAAACATGAACAGGAACAAATTTTTCGAGAAAAGAAGGAAGATTGCCAGCCAGTATTTCTTTAAGCACAAATGAATCCCTGCTTTTCCATTTCATGCCGGCAGCCTGCTGATAAAATTCAGTGCCTGTAAGTGAAGATCGCCTTTCCGGCAACTGTATTTTCTTTATACCCTGGCAGGAAAACAAGAAAACGATAAGAATCAGTAATACCAATTTCATAAATGAAAAATAGCAAATAATGATGGAACCAGAATGCAATACAAAAAAACTATTCGCTATTCACCATTCGCTATTCACTTCTCTCTATCTTCGCCGGAAACTTTTAAGATATGAATCTCCACGAATACCAGGCTAAGGAATTACTGAAAAAATACAATGTGCCCGTTCAGGAAGGTATTGCCTGCAGCACCGTACATGAAGCAGAAGAAGCTTACCGTCATATCAAGCATACAAGCGGCAGCAGTTTTGCTGTGGTAAAAGCACAGATACATGCAGGTGGTCGTGGAAAAGGAACGATAAAAGAAACCGGTATCAACGGAGTGAAAGTGGGTAAATCCGTTGATGATATAGTTGAATTTGCCCGCAAGATCCTGGGTGGCACACTGGTCACTTTACAAACAGGGCCGGCCGGTAAAGTGGTAAGTAAAGTTTTGGTGGCACAGGATATGTATTATGATGGTCCTTCGCCACGTAAAGAATTTTATTTATCAATACTGCTTGACAGGAGCAAAGGACAGAATGTAATAATGTATAGCACAGAAGGCGGAATGAATATTGAAGAGGTTGCACATAATACACCTGATAAAATTTTTAAAGAATGGGTAAATCCTTCAGGTGGCCTTCTCCCCTTCCAGGCCAGGAAGATCGCTTTCAATCTCGGACTAAGTGGCGAAGCATTTAAGAACTGCGTAAAGTTTGTTGCGAATTTATACAATGCGTATGTGGGTTTGGATTGTTCAATGCTTGAGATAAATCCTCTCTTCAAAGCATCCGATGATAAGATCATTGCAGTTGATTGTAAAATGGGTCTTGATGATAATGCGCTGATGCGCCACTCGGATGTTGCATCGCTACGTGATGTAAGTGAAGAAGACCCGACTGAAGTAGAAGCTGGACAGTACAACCTGAACTATGTAAAGCTTGATGGCAATGTTGGTTGTATGGTAAATGGAGCCGGTCTCGCAATGGCCACGATGGATATGATCAAACTCAGCGGTGGTGAACCAGCCAACTTTCTTGATGTGGGTGGTACCGCCAATGCACAAACTGTTGAAGCAGGATTCAAGATCATTTTGAAAGACCCGGCCGTAAAAGCAATTCTCATTAACATTTTTGGCGGTATCGTTCGTTGCGACCGTGTAGCACAGGGTGTAATAGACGCATATAATAATATCGGCAACATCAGGGTTCCGATCATTGTCCGTTTGCAAGGCACCAATGCTGAAGAAGCAAAAAAACTAATTGATGAAAGCGGATTGAAAGTGCAATCGGCTATTCAGTTGAGTGAGGCGGCAGCGTTGGTGAAGAAAGCTGTAGCATAAGATAATAACTAACAGATAAAAGATTTAATGCTTCCTGTAACGGGAAGCATTTTTATTTTTACAACATATTACTACTGCTTAATTAATAATTATTTCCAGCCCATTCTTTCACGCAGAGAAGTGATATGTGCCACATGATGTTTTCCATGCCATGCATACATACCCAATAAAAACCAGAGCCGCATTGTCCTTTTACTTTCAGGATGATAAACATTATGATTGTTCCATTCATCATCGCTGATCTGCTTCAGCACTTCATCCCAACGTTGGTGAAGGGCATGAAGCAGTGTAAGAGAAATATTGATGGGTGTTTTATGCGTATCGTTTAGTTCAGCCCAACGCTTCTCATCATAAGGTTTGATAGTCGGGTTATCTTCAGTAAGTCCCAGTTTGAAACGGCAATAAGCATTGATATGACTATCGGCCACATGATGCACCAATTGTTGCACCGTCCACCCGTCTTCCCGATAAGGAGTGAGCAGTTGATGTTCATCCAGATTCAACACTGCATTTTCCAACTGCAACGGAAGGAATTTTATATCCGCCATCCATTCTATTTTTTGGCCGATAGAAAATGGTTTCGGTTCATACTGCCCGATAGGATACTTTGGGTCAGCTTCAATAACTGTTTTCATATAAATTGTTTCAAATTATGTAATGCCAATTCGCTAATCCGCACATTAGCTAATCCTCAAATCATTCTCTCAAAGAATGTCCTGTCTTATTAATAAATACATCTTCCAGGTTAGCCAGCTTCATTTCTTTAGGCCGGTCAAAACCAGAGTTTATTAAATCATCGATCAGTTTATCCGGTGTATCCATTGCGATGATCTTTCCCTGATCAATAATAGCAACACGATCACAGAGGTATTCTGCCTCGTCCATATAATGCGTGGTAATGATCACCGTTGTTCCTTTCTCCCTGATATTTTTTACCAGTTCCCATAAACTGCGTCTTGCCTGCGGATCCAGGCCGGTTGTAGGTTCATCAAGAAAAATAATTTTGGGATCGTTGATCAATGTAGTGGCAATTGAGAAACGCTGTTTTTGTCCACCGCTTAATTGTTTGAGTTTTGATTTTGCTTTGTCTTTCAGGTTTACCATCTCAAGCAATTCCATTGAATCAACACTTTTATTATATAAGCCATTAAACAGATCGATCAACTGCAAAAGATTCAGCCCGGGATAATAGCCACTTGATTGCAATTGCACGCCGATAATTTTTTTTATTTCACCCGGTTGCTTATCAAGATTGAGACCATCCACAATTACTTCGCCGCTAGTTTTGCTACGTAATGTTTCAATGATCTCGAGTGTAGTTGATTTACCGGCGCCATTAGGTCCGAGCAATCCAAAGATTTCTCCTTCATTTACATGAAAAGAAATTCCTTTTACAGCCTGGAATGATCCATAATTCTTTACCAGGTTATTTACAGAAATAATTGTTCGGGACATAGCTGAGATTGAACTATAAAGATAACTCCATTTTAATATCAGCAGTTAAAAATGGAGCATCGGTAACGGGCACATGTTCAAATCCATATTTTTTGTACAAACTGATTGCAGTTTGCAACTGGCTGTTGGAGAAAAGAATGATTTTTTCTGCACCTGCTTTTGCAGCCTCGCTGATACATTTTTCCAGCAGCAGTTTACTGATGCCTAGTCCGCGGTGATGCGGATCAACACCCATTTTTATCAGCTCATATTCTTCATCACTTGATTTCCACAAACCGGCCGTACCTACTACATCGTACCCATCCATCGCCAGGAAGATCATTCCACCACGGGCTATCACAGTTCCTGATGGATCGTCCATTATTTCCAGGTCATGGCTTTCTGTGAGGTTGTACTTATCCAGCCACTCAAGATTTAATCTCTTAAAATCTGGCTGATATTTTTCTTCGTAATTAATTATTTTTATCGCCACGAATCAAAATTTTATTTCAAACACTCCTCCAGTTCTTCCATCATTGATTTACTACCAATAAATAATGGCGACCGCTGGTGCAGTTCAGTTGGCATTACCTCTAATATTCTTTGTTTCCCATTAGTAGCCTTACCTCCTGCCATTTCAAGAATAAATGCAAAAGGGTTGCACTCATATAACAAACGCAATTTCCCTTTTGGTTTATCAGTAGTACCTGGATACATAAAAATGCCTCCTTTAATTAAATTCCTATGTACATCAGAAACCATACTACCAATATAACGTTGCGTATAAGGACCGCCGTCTTGTTTTGTTTTCCGCTGGCATTTATGAATATAATCTCTCACTCCTTCATCATATCGAAAAAAATGACCATGATTCACTGAATATATATTACCCGCATCAGGACATTTAATATCCGGGTGACTCAAACAGAATTCACCAATAGCAGGATCCAGCGTAAAACCATTCACTCCTCTTTTGGTTGCGTATACAAGCATCGTCGAAGAACCATAAACAATATAACCACCTGCTACCTGTTGAGTACCTGGCTGCAGGAAATCTTCTAGCTTAACTAACTCACCTTTTGGGGTTATCCGACGATAAATGCTAAAGATGGTACCGATAGAAACGTTCACATCAATATTACCACTGCCATCTAATGGATCGAATAAACAGATATACTTTGAATTGCGGCTAACATCATCATCAAATGCGATATAATCATCTAATTCCTCGCTGGCAATACCGGCACAACTGATACCATGTTTCAACACACCCATAAATTGGTTGTTAGCATATATGTCCAGTTTCTTTACATCTTCACCCTGCACATTTACTGAACCAGCGTCACCCAATATATCTACCAGTCCTGCTTTATTCACTTCAACATTCACTCTTTTAGCAGCTAAGCCAATATCCCGCAGCAAACTGCTCAGCTCACCCGTAGCTTGGGGAAACTGTCTTAACTGTTGGATAGTAAATTCATCAAGTGTAAGGACGGTGCGGTTGGTTATCATTTTGCAAGCATTTAGATTGAGACAAATGTAAGAGAATATTCAGTTGAGATGTCAATTATGCTGCATAACCATTCTGTTTGAACTTTAGCCCGGAAAAAATAAGGTATATTGTCTTTTCAACAGACTTTTTTCCTAACTTTAAAAAAACGCTTACATATGAATAAAGTTTTCAACATTCTCTCACGTAAAAACCGTGAACCTATTTCAGTGCCGCCTGAATGCTCGGTATTGAAAGCACTTGAAATAATGAACGGTGAGAACATCGGTTCGTTGGTGATAAAAGAAAACGATAAATATCTCGGCATCTTTTCAGAAAGGGATTACTCAAGAAAAGTTGTACTGAAAGGAAAGAATTCAACAGAAACAACTGTCGGTGAAATCATGAGTACTGATCTGCCTGTTGTGTCTCCCTCTGATACGATCGATCATTGTATGGAACTGATGAGTGATAAAAATATCCGCTATATGCCGGTATTTGATGGCAACAGGATGGTGGGAATTATTTCAATGAGTGATGTGGTGAAAGAAACGATCCTGGCACAAAAAGAAACAATTGAACATTTACAAAGCTATATTCAAAGCTGATAAACGAGTTACTGATTCATTAAATATAGGCGGGGCCCCGTAAGGCCTCGTTTTTATTTATTGCTCTTTTTCTTTTACGACAACTAAATCCTTGATCTCTACCTGCATTGGCAGTAATCCAATTTTTACAACGGCTCTCTTACCTCTTAACTCAAGCACCTCGCCTACCTGGTGATTGCGTTTCATCTTCACCTTCACACCTTCTTTTATTTCGCCATTTATCTCTTCAAATTTCGATTCGATCTTCTTCTGCATTTTGCTTGCTACTTTCTGTTCATTCTTTTTAAACAAAAGATTTTCCATTTCTTTGATCACTTTATTTTTATTCTCTGTCTTTCTCCATTCAATGATCATCTGCTTTAGTTTTCTTTCCATATCCTTCAGGTACACCAATCTTTCCTCATTTATCTTATTCTGCTGGGCAAGCAGCTCGACCTGCTGAGTATGTTTTTCTTTTTTTATAACTTCTTCCATTTCCTTTCGCAGTTTTTCATTTTCTTTTAACTGCTTATGCAATTCTTTTTCTTTCTGTTCAATGGTTCGTAGATCCTGTTCAGTTCGGTTCAGCAATTTATCAAGACGAAACTGATCTTCATCTATCAACTGCTTTGCAGAATTGATCAATTGTTTATCCAATCCGATCCGTTCCGCAATTGAAAATGTATAAGAGCTCCCGGGTTTACCTACGATCAGTTTATATAAAGGCTGTAAATGTTTTTCATCAAATGCCATTGCGCCGTTAACAATGCCCTGCGTTTTGCCTGCCATCACTTTCAGGTTAAGGTAATGTGTAGTCACTACACCATATGCATGTTTCTTTAGTAATTCTTTCAAAATCACTTCGGCAAATGCACCGCCAAGATTGGGATCACTGCCGCTGCCAAGTTCATCAATAAAGAATAATGTTTTGCCATTTGCATTCTCCATGAAATGCTTCATGTGGATCAAATGGCTGCTGTAAGTACTTAGCTCAAACTCGATACTCTGCGTATCGCCGATATGTATCATGAGTTGCTTGAAAATACCAAACTGTGAAGATGGATGAACAGGAACCAATAAACCGCTTTGCACCATCATTTGCAACAGCCCGATCGTTTTCATCGTTACTGTTTTACCACCGGCATTGGGCCCACTAATAACAAGAATACGTTTTGTTTCATCAAGTGTTAATGTAACGGGTATGGTTGGCTTGGCCGATTTCTTATTATATAAAAATAAAAGCGGATGATAGGCATTTACCAACTCTACAAGAGCTTTATCATGCACAACCGGGTATTCACCATTGATATCCGAACCAAGTTTTGCTTTGGCACGGGCAAAATCAAATTCACCTATTACTGCATGATACGATGTAAGTAAATGAGCATAAGCAGAAAGTTTCCGTGTGAGTTCCTGCAGTATCCGGTACACTTCTCTTTGTTCGGCATGCTCCAGTTCATAAATAAGATTATTCAATTCGATCGTTTCTTCGGGTTCAATAAACGCTGTCTTTCGGCTGTCACTCTCAGCATGTAGGATCCCTTTTACAGTTCTTTTTTGCTCTGCAAAAACCGCAACTACCCGACGGCCATTCATAAAACTTTCTTCTATCTCAGCGAGATAACCGGCTTTATTCAGTTTAGAAATAATTTTTTCAAACTGGCGGCGCAGTTCATTACGTTTGCGATAGAGACTTATCCTTATTTCTTTCAGCTCATCCGATGCATCATCTTTTACATAACCCGTCTCATCCAGTACATCATCTATCATTCCAATGATCGCCTTTTCATAAAAAACTCCTTCGATGATCTTTGCTAGTGCTGGGTAAGCGGTTTTTCTTTCATTATCAAACCAACGGGAAATTTTTTCCATACTTTCAGCCAGCTTGCGCAGTTGCATAAACTGTTCGCCATTCAGCAATGCACCGGGAATTGCAAGCAGTTTTAGTTCTTTTGAAAGATTGAGAATATAATCATTTGGGAAATAAATTGAATTGGATATCAATTGCCGGTATTCATGGCTTTGCTTCAGTTCTGTTTGAATAAACTCAATACGGGTATGAATACGAAGATTATCTGCTTTTTCTTTCGCATACTCCGTCTGGCAATGTGCAGCCAGCAGGGATTTTATTTTATCAAACTCCAGTTGTAAATAAGCCGATTCAGGATAAAGCCGCATTCCGTAATTTTTTGTAGCCAGCAAAGGTAATTTTTAGCTAAGAGATTAAAAGAGAAAAAGAGACATTTCAGAGCTTTTCTCTTTTTCTCTTTCTCTCCTTTATCCTCTTAGCTTGTTAATGTTTTCCAAAGGCCCCCTGTTTGTCATCCTCCTTACAAACCAAAGCCGTAACCATTTCGTAAATTGCATGATAATTATGAAACAGTCCATCAAACAAAATATTATGAAATCAGTGCTATCAGGAGCAATTTTATTCTCTGCTGTTCTTTTTTCCTGTGCTCAAAACTCAAATAAAGAAACTAAACAAACGAATACAAAAAAGGTTATGAAAGATACTACGAATTTAAAACCGACAGGTGTTGCAACATTTGCAAACGGATGCTTCTGGTGTACAGAAGCTGTTTTTGAAGAATTGAAAGGCGTCATCTCAGTTGTTTCCGGCTACACAGGCGGCAATGTTGATAACCCAACTTACGAACAGGTCAGCTATGAGCAGACCGGTCATGCAGAGTGTGCACAAATTACTTTTGATACTTCTGTAATTACCTATGATGAATTACTGGAAGTGTTTTGGGAAACACATGATCCCACTACACTCAACCGCCAGGGAGGTGATGTAGGCACTCAATATCGCAGTGCTATTTTTTATCATGACGATGAACAAAAACAAAAAGCAGAACAATATAAAGCTGCACTGGATAAAAGCGGCGCATGGGATAAACCCGTGGTAACCGAGATCGTTCCCTTTACTAAATTCTACTCCGCTGAAGAGTACCATCAGCAATACTACGAGCTGAACAAAAATAAAAACCCTTACTGTGCTGTTGTTATCAGGCCAAAACTGGAAAAATTCAGGAAAGTGTTTGCATCGAAATTAAAGAACTAAATAATCTTTATTGAAATGACAAATGCGTTAACAGTTCTTTAAAATTCGAAATTAAATTGTTTTCGGAGATTTTTTGTCTGAATTTAGAATAGTGATAACCGATATAGCGAATTTGATCATTCACAAACCACCTGTTATAAAAAAGATCAATTGTCTTTCTTTTCTACTGCTATTATGCTCATCAATCGGGCTATTTGCACAACCGGATACTTTCTGCAGATATTTTCCAAACCGCTATAAATTAGATATACCTGAGGAATGGAAAAAACCCAAGATGATTAAAGCATTAAACGAAATTCTCCCACAAACTTTTGATGACTATATAGATTCAAACAAACAATTCTGCTTAGACTGTAAGGCTGATTTTACTGTGATGCTTGTAATTGGCAACCCATATTTCAATCATAACGGGCAAACATTTCAGTTCAGAGCAGCATTAGGCCTCTTCGATACTACCGGCAAAAAATTAATGGAGTTATTACTTGTTTCGCAGGAAGAGAAACATGTTATAAAGCTTAGAGCGGAGTATAATAATAACCAATATCCTTTAGATGATAGACAAAATGTATATACAGAAGTTATCAGGGACACCAATATCGGAATTATCAATGTTGTACAAACCCCAGTGAAACCGCTGCCAAGAGGTAACAGCGGGCCTGTTTACAAAAAAGAAATTACATCCACGTACGACTTAATGAATATTGCCGAGTCAAGGGTTTACCAGATAAAGCATGTGCTTTCAAATTTAAAAAAGACTGCTGCTGGCGATTAATTGATTTTTGTTTTTCTCAGCTCAAGCAGATTCAATGCATTTGGTCTGAAGCCATCTACATTAGTTTGTACTAACCTTATTACTTTATCATACCACAGCGGAACAACTGGTGCATCATCAATCATCAACTGATCAGCCTGCTGATACAATTTCATGCGTAGCGAATCATTTTCTTCCAGCAATGCTTTTTCAAACAATGCATCAAAGGCTGGATTTTTATAACGGGTATAGTTGGGCGGTGCCGGGTTCTTTGAATAAAAAACAGACAAATAGTTTTCTGCATCGGGGTAATCTGCTATCCAGCTACCCCGAAAGAACAAAGCTTGAGATGAAGATGTCATCTGCAGCAATCTTGCTTTCTGCACTACTTCTACCTGTACTTTTATTCCCAGCTCCTGTAATTGTCTTGAAATATAAACGGCGATATCAGCATAAATAGGGATCGTGTATAATGTTATTTCGGGTAAACCATTGCCATTTGCAAAACCGGCTTCACGCAATAACTGTTTACTTTTCCCGGGATCATAAGTGTAACCTCTCACAACAGTTGAATCAAAAGAAGGCAAACCAGCCGGCACAAAACCAGATTCAGCTGCAGTACCGATTGAATTACGTAAATACAAAACCATTTTTCTTCTGTCGAATCCATAATTGATAGCCTGCCTTACTTTCTTTAACCGAGTCGGCGAGGTTTTAACGAGATCGTTTGTGCTGTCAACCATCAAACCGAGATACTCAATATTCAAATATGGATTAGTTTGTAAAACAAGTTTACCATTCCAATTATCACGCAGTACTCCTTTTTTAGTAAGTATCTCATCTTTAAATGAAGCATCAATATCATTTATAAAACTGAGTTGTTTTTGGCGGAACAATAAAAATTCTGTTGCCTTGCTATCATAAAAACTCACTTTGATCCCATCTAAATAAGGCAATGCATTTCCTGAAGCGTCTTTTTCAAAATAGTTTTTATTCTTTTTCATGATCAATGCCTGCCCTTCTTCCCATGCAACAAACTGAAATGGCCCGGTGCCAACAGCATGACGGCGGAAATCATCTGTATATTTTTCAACTGCTTCTTTCGGAACAATGGAACAATACTGCATGGAAAGAATACCGAGGATCGGGTTATAAGGTTTCAATAATCTCAACTGAAATGTAGAATCATCAATTGCTGTAAATGCATTTATCGTATCCACTTTGTTGTTAAATATCCATGCCCCAGGGCTGGCAACTTTCTTATCCTGTATTCTTTTAAAACTATAAACAATATCTGCCGCAACCATCTTTCTTCCCTTACTATTTGGAAATGCCGCATCATCATGAAAGAATATATCATTGCGCAAATGGAATACAACCGTCTTTCTATCCTCGCTGAACTCCCAGTTTTTCGCCAGAGATGGAATAATATTGAGATTAGAATCCACTTCCACCAGCGTGTTGTATAATTGATGTACGGCCCACATGATAGATTGGTTTTTTGCAAAAGCGGGGTCGAGACTGGCAATACCTGTTTGCTCATTGTAGCGGAAAATATTTTTGTTAGCCTTTTTATCATTACTACAGCATAGCAGAACTACACAGGCGGCCAAAACCAAAGCAAGTCTTATTGTATTTTTAACGGGCATATTGAAGATGAACGGCTAAATTTACAATTCAAATTTTTACCACTGTGAAGAAATTTTTAATATTAGTTGCTAGTTGCTTTTTATTGATTACTGGTTATAGCCAGCCTCTAAATAAAAAAGAAATATTTACAAAACAGGATACATTAAGGGGAAGTGTTGGTAAAGGAAGAGATTGGTGGGATGTAATGTCATATTATATTGATGTAACACCGGATTATAAAACCAAAACTATTATTGGAAATGTCTGGATTCATTTTAAAGCAAACCCAGGAACAAACAAAATAATGCAAATTGATTTACAGGAACCATTATTGATCGATAGCATTATCCCGGTTAGCAATGAAATTCAAATAAAAAAATATTGGCGGGAAGGCAATGTATATTTTATAGATTTTGGAACTACTGTCTTTAAAACTCATGCAGCCCTGGGCTCAAATTCTTCAAAAAGCTATTCACTTAAAATCAGTTATCACGGCAAACCCCGCGAAGCAAGAAATCCGCCATGGGATGGCGGTTGGATCTGGTTAAAAGATAAAAACAAAAATCCATGGATGAGTGCCGCTTGCCAGGGATTAGGCGCAAGTGTATGGTATCCCTGCAAAGACCACCAGAGTGATGAACCCGATCAAGGCGCATCATTAGCTATTACTGTTCCTGATTCTTTATCTGCAATTGGCAATGGAAGATTGAAAGAAAAAAAATCAAATGACAACGGAACCAGCACATGGGTCTGGGAAGTAAAAGACCCGATCAATAATTATAATATCATTCCTTATATCGGCAAGTACACCAATTGGACCGATACATATGATGGAGAAAAAGGAAAACTCGATTGCAGTTACTGGGTGCTTGATTACAATGTTGAAAAAGCAAAAAAACAATTTGGCCGTGATGTACACCCGATGCTTAAAGCATTTGAATACTGGTTTGGCCCCTACCCTTTTTATGAAGACGGATTTAAACTAGTGGAATCTCCTCACCTCGGGATGGAACATCAAAGTGCAGTTGCTTATGGTAATCAATACAGGGATGGATACCTCGGTATGGATCTTTCGCATACTGGTTGGGGATTGAAATGGGATTTTATTATCATTCATGAATCAGGTCACGAATGGTTTGCCAATAACATCACCACAAAAGATATTGCAGATATGTGGGTGCATGAAGGCTTTACTGCTTATTCTGAAACTTTATTTACTGAATATTATTATGGTAAAGAGGCCGGCAGAGATTATGTAATTGGTACAAGATCTGAAATAGAAAATGATAGACCCGTCATTGGACCTTACGGTGTAAATAAAGAAGGCAGCGGTGACATGTATTATAAAGGAAGTAACATGCTGCATACTATCCGGCAGGTGATCAATGATGATAGTTTGTTCCGCCAGATACTTCGTGGATTAAATAAAACATTCTATCATCAAACCGTTACTTCAAAACAGGTGGAAGAATATTTTTCAAAAATGGCGAAGAAAGATCTGTCAAAGATCTTTGATCAATACCTGCGTACTAAAAATGTACCGGTTCTTGAATGGAAAATTACCGGTGATAAAATTTCATACCGGTGGACCAATTGTGTAAAGGGCTTTAACATGCCGGTAAGAATGGCTGATGGTGGGTCTACATGGCTTTATCCGGCTACCGAATGGAAATCTGTAACAGGGACAAAAGATTTTTTAGATAACAATATGAAAGCTGACCGTAACTTCTTTATCACTACAAAAAAACTTTAATCGCCTCTGCCGATTTGCAAATCGGCAGTACAGCAGTACATTTACCCCATGAGCAAAATCCGCAGGCAAAGTATAATCTCTTCCGCAGTGGTTTATACAGGCTTTGCTTTCGGGTTGCTGAACACTTATCTTTTTGCGAGAGAAGGCGGATTTACCAAAGAGCAATATGGTCTTACCGGTGTCTTCATCGCTGTCTCAAATATTTTCTTCTCGCTGTCACAGTTTGGGATGACAGCATATATCTATAAGTTCTATCCTTACTATAATGATAACCTGCCGAAAAAGAAAAACGATATGCTCAGCATTGCGCTGATCGTTTCATTAATTGGTTATTGTTTAGTGATCATTGCAGGTTTTTTATTAAAAGATCTTGTTATCCGGAAATTCGGAACCAATTCGCCGGAGCTTATCACTTACTACAAGTGGATATTCCCTTTCGGGCTGGGACTTACCTTGTTTTCTATATTAGAAGCCTATGCCTGGCAGCTAAGAGAAGCAGTATTCACCAATTTCTTACGTGAAATATTATTCAGATTGTTGACTACAGTCTTAATCATCCTCACATTAACCAGTTTTATACCTGACTTCGATCTATTCATCAAACTTTATTCACTCACCTATCTTGTTATTGCATTCGTATTGATCTTTTATCTTATTAAAAAATCAGAATTCAATTTATCATCCAGTTTTAGCATTGTTTCAAAAAAGTTTTTCAAAAAAATACTTAGGCTTTGCTCGTTTGTGTATGGCGGCGCACTTCTCTTTACAATCTCCAGTGTATTTGACACCCTCGTTATAGCTTCAGTAATCGGAATAGAAATGGCAGCTGTTTATACATTGGCGCAAAATATGGCCAGCCTTGTACAGGCACCTCAGCGTGGTGTCATCTCTTCTTCTCTTGCTTCGCTGTCGCAGGCATGGAAGGACAAGAATATGGGGCTAATCGATAAAATTTATCATCGTTCATCTATCAATCAATTGATATTTGCAACAGCCATGTTTTCGCTTGTTTACTTAAATTTTATAGATGCTGTTTACACATTACATCTGAACAAGGTTTACCTGGATGCTATCAATGTTTTTCTTTTTATCGGGCTTACGAAAATCGTAGATATGGGTACCGGTGTAAGTGGCCAGATCATCGGCACATCTACCAAATGGCGGTTTGATTTTTTAACGGGCATATTGCTTTTACTTATCACACTTCCGTTGAATTATATTCTGACAAAAAAAATAGGTGTGACAGGACCGGCCATTGCAAACCTTATTTCATTCTCTGTTTATAATGCCATCCGCTATTGGTTTCTCGCTAAAAAATTCAACCTGCAACCGTTTAACAGTAAATCCTTGCTTACGCTTTTATTAGCTGCAGTTACATTTACGATAACTTATTTACTATTCAATGGCAAAATCGGTTTTGAATGGCTGTTTATAAGAAGCATTGTATTCCTTGCAATATTTATCAGCGGATCGATAGCATTGAAGCTAAGCCCGGATATTTTACCCGTACTGCAATCAATAAAAAAGAAACTGGGATTAAGTAAGTGAGGGAATGTGGATGCTAGATTCTAGATACTGGATACTGGATATTAGATATTGAGCTATATTACAAATCCAATTTTTGCTGATTGCTGATTGCTGATTGCTGATTGCTGATTGCTGATTGCTGACTTCCGACTGATCTACTGTTTAGCAAGTCCCGTCTTCTCCACCCTGCCAACGCCAACAAAACGACGGAGATAATAAGGATCGAAGAGATCGCTGATAGTAACCCCGCCGGTGGAAGCATGAACAAACTTATTATTCTGTAAATAGAAACCAACATGGCTAACTCCGCCACGGGTATTAAAGAAAACCATATCGCCTTCTTTTAATTCAGTACGTGAAATTCTTGTGGTTGCTTTGTATTGCTCATGGGCTGTTCTTGGTATACTAACTCCATAAACTGATGAAAAAAGGATTTGCATAAACGCAGAACAATCGATGCACTTACTCGTTGTACCACCCATGCAGTATTTTGTTCCGTACCATTCATCTATTTTTTTCAATAACTCTGTATTTGGAACATTCTCCACTTCTGTATTCAGCAGTATTGCATACTTCAACTGTAACGAACTGGCAACTTCAACTGCATTAGGTTTTGATGAAGCTGCAGAAGGCTTTGCGGCGGGTTCATTTTTTATAACCGATGTAGTAACTTTCTTTTCTGTTTCAACAGGAATTGTTTTGCTACCAGCAGGAGACGATGAAATATTCTCAAGAAATTTAACTTCCTTTTTTTCGGAAGCAGATGCTTTAGCCGTATTAGAACTTATACCCGATGAAGTATTCTCTTTATTGTTGTTACCGGACGTAAGGGTTTTCAGGCTGGAACAGCTTGAAAATATAAATGCAGATATGAAAAGATATCTAAGGTGCTTAACCATTCGGACTTTTCAGGATGATGACTTCTACAGTTAATTTCGAAAACCCTGCCCGCAACAGGCAAGTCCACAAAAATAAACTCCTTTTCTCAGAATGTGGATATTAAATAAACGATTTTCCGTTAATTAAATTGTGATTCATTTTTATTTGCATTTGGTCGTATTGAAACTTAGTAAATTACACATTGAATCTTTTGATAAATAAAAAAAATGATGCAGGTCAAACTGTAGATTGTGATGAGAACAGGAATTTGCCTAAACAGTTTTTTAACAATTCACGCATTGAACAACCCGACAAAATGAAATTTTCCCATCTACACGTACATACTCAATTCTCCTTATTAGATGGCGCTGCCTCTATTCAAAGTCTTTATAAAAAAGCAATGGATGATGGCATGCCGGCATTAGCTATCAGTGATCATGGCAATATGTTCGGCGTATTTGAATTTGTTGCTGAAGCACATAAACATAAAGATGAAAATGGCAACCTGAAAGTAAAACCGGTTGTGGGTTGTGAATTTTATATTACCGAGGATCGTCATCGGAAAACATTTACCAAAGAACAGAAAGACCCCCGCAACCACCAGATACTGCTGGCAAAAAATGAACAGGGCTATAAAAACCTGAGCAAACTTACATCACTGGGTTTTATAGAAGGTATGTACAGCAAATACCCACGTATTGATAAAGAGTTGATCGAAAAATATCATGAAGGGTTGATTGCAACTACTTGTTGCCTCGGCGCAAGAGTGCCACAGGCCATTCTTAAAAAAACAGAAGCTGAGGCTGAAATAGAATTTAAATGGTGGCTTGATCTATTTGGAGAAGACTATTATGTGGAGTTACAGCGCCATGGAATGAAAGAGCAGGATGCCGTAAACCAGGTGCTGATAAAATTTGCTGTAAAGTATAATGTAAAAATTATCGCCAGCAACGATTCGCATTATGTTGACCAAAGCGATTTTAATGCACATGATATTTTATTATGCATTAATACCGGTGAAAAAGTAGCCACTCCTGCTCTCCGTGAATTTTCGGATGATGATGTGCACACAAAGGATAAACGATTTGGTTTTCCTAACGATCAGTTTTATTTTAAGACTACTGCGGAAATGGTCAAAGTATTTCATGATCTGCCGGAAGCAATTGATAACACCAACGAAGTTGTTTCGAAGATCGATGTACTCGATCTTAAACGAAATATCCTACTGCCGAATTTTCCCATACCAGAAAAATTTAAAACGCATAAAAAAACGGAGACGACTAAAAAAGGTGAAGTGCTCAGTGTTGATTCACTCAACCAGTGGGAGTTCTTAAAGCATATCACATACGAAGGAGCGAATAAACGCTACAGTGAAATAACAGAAGAAATAAAAGAACGAATAGAGTTTGAATTATTTACAATTAAAACAATGGGCTTTGCCGGGTATTTTTTAATTGTAGGTGATTTCATCAAAGCTGGTCGTGATCTGGGTGTATATGTTGGGCCGGGGCGTGGTTCTGCTGCGGGTTCGGTTGTTGCTTACTGTATCGGTATTACCAACATTGATCCACTCAAATACAATTTACTTTTTGAAAGATTCCTGAATCCCGATCGTAAATCATTACCGGATATCGATACTGACTTTGATGATGTGGGCCGGCAGAAAGTGATCGACTATGTTATTTCAAAATATGGAAAACAACAGGTAGCACAGATCATCACATTTGGCACAATGGCCGCAAAGATGAGCATCAAAGACGTGGCGAGAGTGATGGATTTACCATTGCCCGAATCAAATGCTCTTGCCAAATTAATACCTGAAAGACCCGGCATTGAACTACGTCGTGTTTTACATGCGCCGATGAAAACAAAAGATGGCGAAAAATCATTAGAAGAAAAAGATGGACTAGGAAATGAAGATCTTGATAATGTAAAAAAACTACGTGATCTCTATAAAAAGACAGATAGTATTGAAAGTAAAATTTTACATGAAGCCGAAAGATTAGAAGGTTCTGTACGCAATACGGGTATTCATGCTGCAGGCATCATCATTGCACCAACAGATCTGACGGACCTGATACCTGTTGCTACTGCAAAAGATTCTGATTTGTGGGTTACGCAAATTGAAGGAAATGTGATCGAAGAAGCCGGTGTGATCAAGATGGACTTTTTGGGTTTAAAAACATTAACCATCATAAAAGATGCGTTGATGCTTATTAAACAAAATCACGGAGTGGAAATTGATATTGACACCATTCCCCTGGATGATAAAAAAACATTTGAACTCTACCAGCATGCTGCAACGATCGGCACATTCCAATTTGAGAGTCCCGGTATGCAGAAATATTTGCGGGAACTAAAAGCCGATAAATTTGATGACCTCATTGCGATGAATGCTTTGTATCGTCCGGGGCCGTTGGCTTATATTCCCAACTTTATCGATCGTAAACATGGCCGTGAAGCGATCACCTACGATTTGCCAGAGATGGAAGAATACCTGAAAGAAACTTATGGTATTACTGTTTACCAGGAACAGGTAATGTTGCTGGCGCAAAAACTCGGTGGCTTTAGCAAAGGTGATGCAGATGTGTTACGAAAAGCAATGGGTAAAAAACAGAAGCATGTGCTCGATAAAATGAAGAAACAGTTTATTGATGGTGCTACTGAAAAATTATTTCCGAAAGAACGTTTAGAAAAAATATGGACAGACTGGGAAGCATTTGCACAATATGCCTTTAATAAATCTCACTCTACCTGCTATGCTTATGTTGCTTACCAGACTGCTTATTTAAAATCACATTACCCTGCTGATTACATGGCTGCAGTACTTAATCATGCAGGAAGTATTGAGAAGATCACATTCTTTATGGAAGAATGTAAGCGGATGGGCATAAAAGTATTGGGGCCAGATATTAATGAATCATTAAATGGATTTGCTGTAAATAAAGCAGGTGAAATTCGTTTTGGATTGGGTGGTTTGAAAGGTGTTGGTGAAGCTGCCGTTGAAAATATAATTATTGAACGGGATAAGAATGGTCCGTTCACAAGTCCTTTTGATCTTACAAAACGTGTCAATCAAAGGTCTGTGAATAAAAAAACGTTGGAAAGTCTTGCGTATGCAGGAGGCTTTGATTGTTTCCCTGAATTTCACCGTGCACAATATTTTCATTCCTCTCCGGAAGAACCGCGAACAGGGCTTGAAAAAATTATCAACTTCGGCCAGGTCTATCAAACACAAAAATCGAATGGAGCCAACACATTGTTCGGTGATCTGCCGATCGCATATGATCTGCAACCCCCAAAAATTTCTCCTTGTGAACTTTGGCCATTGATCGTACAACTCGATAGGGAAAAAGAAGTAACAGGAATGTTTTTAAGTGGCCACCCGCTGGATCATTTCAAATTTGAAATGAAACATTATAATGTATCATCGATCGCTGACTTCAATGAATTTAAAGAAGCCATAACATTACATTCAAATCCGAACCGACCATTCAGATTGATTGCACTCGTGGCAGAAGCACAACATAAAATTTCCAAGAATGGAAATAAATATGGCAATTTTATAATTGAAGATTATTCGGGCAAGGCAACAATTATTTTATTTACTGAAGATTATTTACGCTTTACTCCTTTTTTACAACAGGGACAGACAGTTTATATAACCGGTTATTTCAAACAACGATACAATCGTGATGATTTTGATTTTAAAGTAAACGGTGTATCACTAGTAGAAACAATGAAGCGGAATATGACAAGGCAACTCAGCATTGATATTCATCCCTCAATGTTATCGCCAGATATGATCCAGTTTGTGGAAAAAAATATTAAAACACATCCAGGCAAATCTACCTTGAAGATCAACCTTGCAGAACCCAAACAAAATCTGAAAATAAGCTTAGTATCAATGGATAGTGGCTTTGAAATGAACGATGAAATGGTGGAATTTCTGCAATCGAAACCGGAGCTGGAAGTGCAGATTACTACCGTCTAAACCTTAAAAAAAATACAAATGACAGGTCAATCAGGCAGATTTTGTGGGATAAGTATTGATTTGGATGACATTTTTTGCACATAATCACATCGATGCTGATTAATTCATCAGACGGGCTTAAATTTGCTCCCCTTTCGATGTAACAAAGAAATAAAAAACAAATAAAAATAATAAAATGGCAAAAGAATTCACAGATGGCAATTTTCAATCCGATGTGTTAAGTTCTGATAAGTTAACCGTGGTTGATTTCTGGGCTGAATGGTGTGGCCCATGCCGTGCAATCGGACCAGTAATTGAAGACCTTTCAAAAGAGTATGATGGTAAAGTGAATGTAGGAAAACTAAATGTTGATATGAATCCTAACGTAAGCATGAACTATGGTATCACTTCTATCCCTGCTATACTTTTCTTTAAAGGCGGACAGGTTGTTGACAAATTAGTAGGTGCACAACCAAAAGGAAATTTTGTAAAGAAAATTGAATCGCATATTTAAGCAACCACATTATAAAAGACAATCCCAAACTTCCATAAGGAGTTTGGGATTTTTTATTAAATGTATGATCTTGAATTAATGCTTTATTTCAACAACTGCATTGCGATCATGCTTGTATTTAAATCCAAAAACAAATAGCACAGCAATTACTAATGCATAACCTGCAAACGTGAACCATATATTCTGCCAGTTCTTATTTCCTGCAGCATCAGTAAAATAATCAACAATCGCACCAGCAAAGAATCCACCTAAGATAGCGCCAAGCCCGTTTGTCATTAACATAAACAAACCTTGTGCACTTGCCCTGATGCCAGGTTTTGCTTCGCGGTCAACAAATAAAGAACCTGATATATTGAAGAAGTCAAATGCCATTCCGTAAACGATCATAGATAGAACAAGAAGCCATAACCCTGAGCCTGGATTTCCAATTCCAAACAAACCAAAGCGTAATACCCATGCAAGCATACTTATCAGCATTACCTGCTTGATACCAAACCGGCGTAAGAAGAAAGGAATTGCGAGAATGAATAGTGTTTCGGAGATCTGTGAAAGCGATATAAGAATATTACTATGTTTTACTGCAAAACTTTCTGCATACTCGGGCACTTTTCCAAAATCACCCAGGAATGGATTGCCAAACATATTTGTTATTTGCAGGGCTGCCCCGAGGAACATAGCAAATAAAAAGAATCTCGCCATCATAGAGGACTTAAACAACTGAAAAGCATCTAACCCAAGCCGTGTGGCAAATGATTTTTTTTCTTTTGATCTGCTTATTTCAATTTTTGGAATGGAAAAACAATACAAACCAGTACATACACCTGCAACAGCAGCAAAATAAAACTGGTTACTATTCTGTGTCCATCCCAATAAATCGACCGCCCATTCTGCCACAATAAACCCAACCGTTCCCCAAACACGGATCGGCGCAAACGATTTTTGTACGTCAAAATTATTTTTACTCAGTAAAGAATATGAAACTGTATTACTCAAACCAATCGTAGGCATATAAAAACAACTAACGAAGAAGATAGCCCAGTACATATCACCAGCATTGTTAACTGTGCTTGCATAATACAGCCCTGCAGCACTTATAATATGACATATACCTAAAACAATTTCAGCCCTTATATACTTATCCGCAAGAATGCCCATTAAAGCAGGCATGATCAAAGCAGCCCATCCCATTGTTCCGTATGTATTACCGACTTTGGAACCGAGTGCAGGATCAACGGGGTTATTGAAATTTGCAAACATATACCCCCCCAAAGAAATAAGCCAGATACCCCAAACAAAGAATTGCAAAAAGCTAAGTATGGTCAGCCGGTAGCGAAGATTCATATCAGTGATTTTGGTGAAACCTAAAAAGAGGAAGATAGGAAAATTAAGGCTTATAAATTAAAGCAACGATTTTACCGATAAGGCCGATTCTAAAATGTGGAAAACAACGGGAAATCAGGACGTTTTGCTGGAAAAATTTTTCCCTTTCTAAACCGGATTCCGTATACTTGTGCCTCGGACTCTGACATTTAATAACCAAAAACTATACTGACTTGAAAAATTTTACATTCCTGCTTCTTGCGGTCTTTTCAATTTTAGTTTTTAATGTAATCGCAAAAGCACAAAGCGAACCTGTACATCGTACCTGTGCAACAGATGAAGTCATGCAGCAATTGTTTCAAAATGATCCCTCAGCAAGGGCTCGTTATGAAAATACACAACGCCAATTCGAAAGCAGAATAAGAGCTATTCTGAATAATCCACAGCACAGAACTCAGGCTATCACAACCATCCCTGTAGTAGTGCATGTCGGGGTAACAAGTGCCCGACAATCCCTCGTTACAAATGCTATTATTCAAAGCCAGATCGATACTCTTAATTTTTACTATGGAATCCAGCCAATTGGGGACAGCTTAAGAGTGTACACACCATTCAGAACTGCCTATGGAAGAAGTGAAATCAGGTTTTGCATGGCACAACGTACACCAGCCAATGCTCCTTCAACCGGCATTGTGAGAACGGTTACATCAACTGTGTTTTCTAGTGCCAACCACCCGAGTGGAGAATTAGGTTTTTGGGATCCTACAAAATATCTTAACATATGGGTGGTGGAATTAAGCGGTGGTGTTTTAGGCTTTTCTTATTTGCCCGGCAGTTTTACACCCAGCGACCCTAGAAATGGTTTCGTAAATGACTTCCGTGCATTTGGTGCTGGCCCAGGTACAAGCAGTGGTGGTTATCATTTCAATTTATACAATCAGGGTAAAACCGCTGTACATGAAATTGGTCATTACTTTAATTTATTACATCCCTGGGGACCTTTAGCTACTACAAACCCGGGTTGTGCGAACGATGATTTTTGCGGTGATACACCACTTACTTCAGCACCAACATTTGGTTGCCCCGCTTCACCAGTTACAAATACTTGTTCACCGGCAGCACCAGGTATACAGTTCCAAAACCATATGGACTATGCTGACGATGCCTGTATGTATTTATTTACAGTAAACCAGTGTACCCGGATGACAACATCTCTTACATTGGCTGACAGGGTTGGGTTAACTACTTCAAATGGTTGCCAACCAATTGTAACAACAAATGATGATGCATCAGTTTCTGCAATACTTACACCTGCTAATGGTTCATCTATTGCTTGTGCCAGTGTGCCATTGATTGTTACATTGAGAAATAACGGAACAAATAGCCTTACATCTGCTAATATCAGGGTAAGAGTTAATGGTGCTGATGTTCCAGCTGCAGCATTTAATTTCGCCGGTACTCTTGCTCCGGCTGCGTCTACTACTGTTACAATGCCAAACCTTAATCTTGCTGCGTTGGGAGCTTATACGATCAAAGTGCATTCAACCATACCAAACGGTGTTCCTGATTCAAGTCCTGCAAATGATACTTCAACGGTAAGTATCACAAGGGTAGGAACATCAACATTACCGGTAGTTGAAAATTTTGAAGGAGCTTCTTTCCCATCTGCTGGATGGCGTGCAAATAATCCTGATGGACCGTCAAGTATTCCTGCTCAAACAGGATTTGGATGGGAAAGACGTGCATCCGTTCCATCACCAAATGGTACAAGAGCCGCTGAAATTGATTTCTACGATTACTCAACATTGGATGCAAAAGATTCCATTGTTTCACCCGATATTGATATGACAAATCCTCCGGGTTTAAAACTTTTGCAATTTGACCGTGCACATGCTACTTATGGCTATCCTCCGATTTTTGCTGCTAACGTAGATACAATGGAAGTGATGGTTTCAACAAATTGTGGCGCCAGCTATACAAGCGTCTGGAAAAAATATGGTGCAGTTATTACAAATCCTAATTCATTAAATACAGTTACACTCAATACTACAGCTGGCTATACTCCATCGTCAGCCGCTGACTGGCTTACTGAAACAATTGATATCACTTCAGTAGTGGGTGCATCACCTGTAGCAAGAGTATTGTTTAAAACAATCAACCGCTATGGTAACTTCCTGTTCCTTGATAACATCAATATCAGTAGTCAGTTCCAACGTGATATGGGAGTAACCATAATCACAAGTCCGCTGGCTAATGAATGTAATAACACAATAACACCACAGGTGACAGTACGGAACCTTGGTACCGCTGTAGTAAACTCTTATACAGTTGAATATACTATTGATGGAGGTACTCCGATATCAGCTACATTTAATACCCCAGTAGCCCCAGGTGTTACCGTAGTACATACGCTTCCTGTTTCCGGTGTAATCACTGCAGGCAATCATGTGTTCCGTGTATACACGATTAACCCTGTGGGTCCATCGGGCACAGGTGATCAGAATACAACCAATGATGCATTGACAAGAAACATTACTATAAGAAATGTAACCGATGCACCAGCTATTGAAACATTTGAAGGTGCTGCTTTCCCATCTCCTAACTGGAGTATTGCCAACCCGAATAATAACAATACATGGGTTAAGAAAAACCAGGGATACCTGAGTTCCAACTCTGCATTCATTGATAATTATAACAGTAATACTCCAAATCAAGTGGATGATATCCTTACTCCTGTATTCAGAACAACTGGTAATGGTGGTGCGCAAGCTGACTCAGTAATTATTACATGGGATCTGGCAGCTCGTTACTATCCTGCTACTCCATACGACACATTTACTGTAAGAACATCTCCTGACTGCGGCAATACTTTCCCGAATACCTTATTCAATGCAGGTGGCGCAACCCTGGGTGCTGCAGATGGTAATGATTTTTTAGTACCAATCGAATCTGAATGGAGAACCCGTCGTGTAGCAGTAGGTGGCGCAGCCATTACTTCAGGTACTCATATGGTTGGTTTCAGAAATAAAAACCAGTTTGGTAACAATATGTTTGTTGATAATATCAACGTTTCCTTGTTATTCAAACGTGATGTTGGTGTTGTTGCAATTAACAATCCTGACGCAGAATGTTCAGCAACATTTACTCCGAATGTTACAGTAAGAAACTTTGGTAGCGAAACTGTAACCGCATTTAGTGTCTCTTACAGGATAAATAGCGGGGCAATTCAAACAGCCAGCTTCACTGGACAAACTCTTGCCCGTAATGGACAGGTGAGTGTAAGCCTTCCAAACAATTCAGGAACCCTTGCAACCGGTTCACATACAATTACAGCATTTACATTGAACCCGGTAACTGCAAGTGGTACGGGTGATCAGTTCCTAGCAAATGATACCTTGACAAGATCTTTCAGTATACTTGCTAGTTTGCCTGCGCCATTGATCGAAACTTTTGAAAGCCCGACCTTCCCTCCTGCTAACTGGGGTGTATTTAATCCTAACGGAGACCTGACCTGGCAAAGAAGTACTGTTGGTAATAATAATGCAGGATCGGCTTATATGAACAACTGGAATTACCTTGGCCGTGGCCAGCTCGACTACCTGTATTCACCGAATGTAACTTATACAGGTGTTGACTCCATTTCATTATCCTTCGATATTTCTGCAGCTACTAGACTGTACCCGGGCAGCCAGCAATTACCGTTAGATACTGTTGAGGTACTTGTTACAACTAATTGCGGAACTTCATTTACTTCTATCTATAAGAAATGGGGAGCAGACCTGCAGACTATCGGTAACCCGAATGATCCGCAGCCGTTTGAATTCTTCCCTGGTGCCCCAAGCCATTGGAGAAATGAAAAAATCGATCTTACTGCATTTGCTCCAACAGGTCCATTGCAGGTTGTATTCAAAAACAGAAACGGTTTTGGCAACAATGTATTTATTGATAATGTAAATCTGAAAACCCGTACACTTCCGGCAAGCCTGAAAGCGGATGGATTACAGATACTGCCGAGTCCGTTCCAGTCAACATTCCAGATCTGGCACCTACAACAACCAACCACATTGAAGTCAGTGAGGATATTTAACTCAGCGGGCCAGCTAGTATGGCAAAAAGAATACTCACTTACTGCACCGAAAATAATAGATGTAGATCTTAGCAAAAATGCGGCCGGTATGTATATAGTTGATTTAAGATACTCAACCCGTGGCACAGACCAGCAAATTCGCATTATTAAAACACAATAAAAGGTTTTACGTATAAACTAAAAAACCTCCGCAATTGCGGAGGTTTTTTTTATTTACTAAAGAAAAAAATTATACTGCGAAAGAAGTGCCGCAACCACAAGTGCTGCTAGCATTGGGATTTTTAAAAGTAAAGCCGCGGTTATTAAGTCCATCCTGCCAATCTACTTGCATACCGAACAAGTAAATTTCATGAGCTTTGTCCATAATGCAACGAACACCATTTACTTCAAACTCATTATCATTTTCCTGCTTGTGATCGAAACCGAGGATATAGGTCATGCCAGAGCAGCCACCGCCTTTTACACCTACACGCAAAAGCATAGTGTTATCAAAACCTTCCGCATTCATCAGTTTATTTATTTCCAGAATAGCCCCTTCAGTAAAACTTACCGGGCTTGTAGTTAATGTTTCCATACTGCAAAAATAATCAAAGCATTTTTCTTGCATAGCCTTATCATTTCCGAGCAAGGGAAATATTGAAGCATTAACATAGTTTTTAACCTCGTCAAACTCAAACTTGAAATCTTAAACGTCGACCCATATTCCCTATTTTTGCTGAAAACCAATTACTATGGATGTAACAACTATCAGTTTGATCGTATCAATCGCTGCTTTTCTTGCAGCACTCTATGCAGTATTCATGATCAATGAAATGAAAAAGACCCCAGTGAAATCAGAATCACCCAATGAAACAAGACCCTTGCAATTACAGGCCTACGAAAGATTAGTGATGCTGGCAGAAAGGATTGGCCTTCCAAATTTAGTAAGCCGTGCAAATCAGCAATTCTCAGGTTCTTCTGCGGAAATGAGAGGACTTTTATTGGAAAGCATAAAGCAGGAATATGATTATAATGCCACGCAGCAGATCTATGTCAGTCCAGTTGCCTGGGAAGCATTGAGAAACCTGAAAGAACAAAACATGCTTATCATTAACCAGGTAGCAGCTTCGTTGCCCAATGGCGCAACAGGTTTTGATCTAAATAAACGATTAATGGAATTTGCTATGACTGAAAAAAAAGGAGCTATGCACCAGATAGTACTTGAAGCATTAAACTACGAAGCTAAAAAGGTCATGAAGTAAATGCCGGATAAAAAAAAATATACAGATTCAGGAATAGAGATAAAACCTGTTTATTCTGAATCTGATTTACAAGCTGCGAGTAACCAACAAGCCGGCGAATACCCCTACACAAGAGGTATTCAATCCGACATGTATCGGGGTAAACTCTGGACCATGCGGCAATACGCCGGTTTCAGTACTGCAGAAGAAAGTAATAAGCGATACCATTATTTATTATCGCAAGGAGTAAATGGACTGAGTGTAGCATTTGATTTACCTACACAAATAGGATATGACAGTGATCATGCCTTGGCAGAAGGTGAAGTTGGCAAAGTTGGTGTCGCCATTGATTCGCTGGAAGACATGAAGGCATTGTTCAAAGGAATAAAACTGGAAGATGTATCTACTTCCATGACGATAAATGCAACAGGATTTATTTTACTCTCATTATATGTTGCATTGGCAAAACAGCAAGGCGCTGATCTGAAAAAAATAAGCGGCACTATACAAAATGATATTTTAAAAGAATATGCCGCAAGAGGAACTTATATTTATCCGCCCAAACCTTCTATGCGCATCATTACCGATATTTTTGAATGGTGCAGTCTTGAAGTGCCGAAGTGGAATACGATCTCTATTTCCGGCTATCATATCCGGGAAGCAGGAAGTACAGCTGTGCAGGAAATTGCATTTACTCTCAGCAATGGGAAAGCCTATGTACAGGCCGCATTGGAAAAAGGATTAGATATAAATGTATTTGGCAAACGCCTCTCCTTCTTTTTCAATGCACATAATAATTTATTTGAAGAAGTGGCCAAGTTCCGTGCGGCAAGACGCATGTGGGCAAAAATGATGAAAGGGCTCGGCGCAACTGATCCCAAAGCAATGATGCTCCGCTTTCATACACAAACCGGGGGAAGTACATTAACAGCCCAACAGCCATTGAATAATATTTCAAGAGTAACCATTCAAACACTAGCAGCAGTTTTAGGAGGCACACAATCTTTACATACCAATGGATATGATGAAGCAATGAGTTTGCCAACAGAAGAGGCTGCACGAATTGCATTGCGTACGCAACAAGTTGTTGCCTTTGAAAGTGGTGCTCCTGATACAGTTGATCCATTAGGCGGGAGCTATTTTATAGAATCATTGACAAACGAAGTAGAAGCCGCTGCATGGAAGCTGATAGAAAAAATTGATGTAATGGGCGGAAGTGTGAGTGCTATCGAACAGGGCTTTATACAAAATGAAATTGCCCGCAGCGCCTACGAACATCAGCGGCAGGTAGAAACGAATGAGAGGATAATTGTAGGTGTAAATAAATTCCAGGTGGATACTGAAGAACCTATCCCTCTTTTTAAAATAGATGACAGCATACGGTTGATACAAATAGAAAAGCTAAAACAACTAAAGCAAAACCGCAACAACGCAAAAGTTGATTCCCTTCTGCAACAACTAAATGATAAAGCTGCCAGCGGCGAAAACCTGATGCCTGCAGTAATAGAAGCCGTTGAAAATAATATAACCTTGGGTGAAATTGCTGATGAGCTAAGAGCTGTTTTTGGGGAGCATAAATAATCAGCAATATGAAATATTGTCTGAGTAGCTCCTACCCTTTCTTCACTTCCTTCGCCCATGCATCTTTCAATGTAACTGTTCGGTTAAAGATCATCCCTTCTTCTGAAGAATCTTTATCAAGACAATAATACCCTTTGCGCAAAAATTGAAACCTATTATCAAACTTTGCATTCTTTATCGAAGGCTCAGCAAATCCTTTCACCACTTTAAGTGACTGCGGGTTGATATAATCTTTAAAATCTCCTTCTTCACTTGACGGATCCTCCACACGGAACAACCTGTCATACTCTCTTACTTCTACTTCTACTGCATCCGTAACATTTACCCAATGCAAAGTTCCTTTTACATGAATACCACTTGTATCATGCCCGCTTTTACTTTCAGGTATATAGGTGCACCGTAACTCAGTTACATTACCGGCTGCATCTTTTATTACTTCTTCACATTTGATGATGTATGCGCTTTTCAAACGAACCATTTGTCCCGGAGCAAGCCTGAAATATTTCTTCGGCGGATTTTCCATAAAATCATCCCGTTCGATATAGATCTCACGACTGAATGGGATATCACGAACTCCTCCATTAGGATCTTCAGGATTATTCTCACTTGAAAGTAATTCGGGTTCATTACTGTAATTCGTGATAACAACTTTAACGGGATCAAACACTACCATTCTTCTATATGCAATTTTATTCAAATGCTCTCTCAAACAGAATTCCAGCAATCCTACATCAACGATATTCTCTCTTTTAGCAATACCAATACGATCGCAAAAGTCACGGATACTATCGGGTGTGTAGCCCCGGCGTCGCAAACCACTTACAGTAGGCATCCTAGGATCATCCCATCCTGTAACAAATTTTTCATTTACTAACTGCAACAGTTTTCTTTTGCTGGTAACAGTGTAGTTGATATTCCTTCTTGCAAATTCATATTGATGTGAAGGATAAATTTCCAGTTTCCCGATCAACCAGTCGTATAGTTCACGATGCGGAACAAACTCCAACGTACAGATAGAGTGAGTAATATTTTCTATTGAATCACTTTGCCCATGTGCAAAATCATACATCGGGTAAATGCACCATTTATCACCTGTACGGTGATGATGTGCATGCTTGATACGATAAAGCACCGGGTCACGCATCAGCATATTGATATGCGCCATATCAATTTTTGCACGCAGCGTCCGGCTGCCATCTGCAAACTCGCCGTTCTTCATTCGTGTAAACAGATCAAGATTCTCATCAATGCTCCTGTCCCTGTATTTACTATTTTTTCCTGGTTCAGTTGGTGTACCTTTTAATGCAGCCATTTCTTCACTGGTACTTTCATCCACATAAGCCAGGCCTTTTTTGATCAGTGCTATTGCAAATTCAAACAACTGATCAAAATAATCAGAAGCATATAGTTCATGTTTCCATTCAAAACCCAACCAGCGAACATCATCCTTGATACTTTCAACGTATTCTGTTTCTTCAGTCTCAGGATTTGTATCATCAAAACGAAGATTGGTATAGCCTGGATATTTTTTAGTAAGTCCAAAATTCAAACAGATACTTGAAGCATGCCCGATATGGAGGTAACCATTCGGCTCTGGCGGAAAACGGGTAACAATAGCTTTATATTTACCAGCTGCAAGATCTGTTTCAATAATTTCTTCAAGAAAATTAAGACTGCGTTCTTCTTTTTTTAGTTCCTCTGCCATAAGTCGGCAAAGATAATATTTAAGAGGCAGTTTTATTGGGAATAAAGCTTATTGATTATTAATAATAAGCTGTTTACTGTTTAGGTTTCCATGTATCTTTTCGTAACTCCTCTAGTTCCTTTGCCATGCAGCTTATCATTTTCAGTAACAGTTCCTGTTCTTCTGCCGTAGGGATCAACTCAATTTTCTTTTCTGAGCTACCGGATAATTGTATCTTCTCTATTTTTTTCAGCGTAAGATTAGTAAGATTGGCTGGTTGAATTTCCTGGTTCTTAAAAACAAAATGAAAATTACCCTTGCAATTGGTAGTCCCACCATTTTTAAATGTAGCCCTTTGCTTTCCTCCTTCAAAAATCACGGTTGCACGGGAATAATCGTCAAAACAGATCCCATTAGGATGGCTAACAGAAAAGAACAGATCCATTTCGGTTTTGTCTGCGGTAACAGAAAACAAAAACTCCTCCTTTCCTTTTACAAATTCCTTGAACCCTGTTGTAAGCCTCACACCCTGGTTAAATTGATCTTTCTCATCCCTAAGTTGGCAATCCTGTGCAGATATAAAAGCCGGGTACAAAAGAAGAAGACTAAGCAATTTTTTCATGCAATAAATTTACACTAAAAATAAAACCCAACCCCGACAATGATGTGAGTTACCTGTTAAAAATTTACATGATGCTAAAAGCCTTATAGGCATTATCTTTACAAACAAAAATCAAACTCTATGTCACTACTAAATCAAAAGAAAGGAAAAGATAATAAGAAGGAAGGTAAAAAAAATGCTGCCGGCAATACACAAGGTTCTAAATTCATTCAGAAGCCTAAATCAACCGGTTTTGTAAGCAAACAATCTAATACGGGTTCACAAAGAGGCAGCTAACCTCCATCCACCACATATTTATTATGACTAAAGAACAGATCTTAAAAGAACTGGCAACCGAGACATTTGTCACTTTGAAGCCATCAATCGTCCACGGTATCGGGGTATTTGCGTTGAAAGACATTCCAAAGGGTTGCCGTGATATCTTTTCTAAAAATGAGATCAACTGGATAAAAATCCCCATCACGGATGTTGACAAGCTACCCGATTATTCAAAAAATTTAGTGGAAACTTATTGCCTCTACGATAAGGAAGATTATTTCATTCCATCACATGGTTTCAAAATGGTGGATATGGTAAATTATCTTAATCATTCTTCTCTGCCCAATATCACACCAGTGGATGAAGGTGAATTCTATGAAGCATTGATTGATATTCCGGCAGGAACTGAATTGCTGGTGAATTACAAGCACCTCGTAGAAACAGATGAGTACGATTGATCAGCGTTTCAAAAATTTTCCTTTTAGTAATTTTTCCATCACTTCATCTTTCAGGTTTCGGCTGATGGGTATATGATGTGCCCCGATGCGGATATCATTCCCTTCAATACTTTCTATTTTACCTGCAGCAATTATATAGGATTTATGCACTTTAATAAATAATGAGGCAGGAAGGTATTCTTCCACCGATTTGAAAGTAAGGTAAGTGATGTATTTTTTATCCGTGGTATGAATGACCACATAGTTTTGTAATGCTTCAACATAGAGTATTTCATCAAACTGAATTTTTACAAGCTTATTATCAGCCTTGATAAAGAAATAATCCTGTTGTGCTGTTGCCTGTTTCGCATCTTCTGCATTTACCTGTCTTATTTCATAAAACTCTTTTGCACGCATTGTTGCTTTTAAAAACCGGTCGAAAGAAATTGGTTTAACGAGATAGTCAAGTGCATTTAATTCAAAGCCATCCAGCGCATACTTCGGGTAAGCTGTAGTAAAAATAACCGGTGGAGCTTGTTGCAAAGTTTTAAAAAAATCAAGTCCAGTGATCTTTGGCATTTGTATATCCAAAAAAAGCAATTGTATTTCTCCTTTGCTGATCTGCTCTGTTGCTTTTAAAGGATTATCATATTCACCAATAAGATTTAAAAAATCGACATCCGTAATATATTCCTTCAGTCCTTTGCGGGCCAGTGGTTCGTCATCAATTATGATACAATTAATTTTCATTATTTGATACCTGGAAAAGTTATTGAATAACTAATTACTTATTTGCAACTTAAGATTCACATCAAAATATCCATTACTATTTTTTATTTCCAATTTGTGTTTGCCGGGATATAATAACTCCAGCCTTCGTTTAACATTCACCAGCCCGATACCACCCTGCTCTTTTCCATTTAGCACTCCCCCTTCTGTAGTATTGTTTACACTAAAATTCATTTCTCCATTTTGTTTTGAAATATCAATCTTTATTTCATTTTTTCTTCCATCCGCAAAATGAGAAATATGTTTAAAGGAATTTTCAACAAAAGGAATCAGCAAAATAGGTTCAATAGAAAAACCCTTTACATCCGGCGAGCAATTGAGCTCAATCTTATACTGCTCATCTGTACGGAGCTTTTGCAGGTCCACATAATCTTTTAAAAAAGTGATCTCCTTTTCTACCGGTATTTTATCGCCATTACATTCATAAAGCTGGTAACGCAGCATTTCAGAAAATTTATGTAGCGCATTTCTCGCTTCCTCATTCTCTTTGTTGATGAGAAAATAAACCGAATTGATAGAGTTAAAAAGAAAATGCGGGTTGATCTGTGATTTCAGAAAACTCAATTCCGTCTCCGCTTTTTCCTTCGCCATTTCAGTTAAGCGCTGTTGTGTTTTTATAAAATCGATCACCAGTTTTACGGCTACACCTGCCGTAACAAGGAAGAAATGCGGAATGATATTATCATAGATCCTTGCTTTAAAGTTTACAGAGTTGATCGCAAACAACCCGGGATTATTATAGATATGGCCAAGTATCTGCATTTTACTATAGCTGCTCAGCAAGATCATAACAATATAACTTAACCCAAAAAGGAAATATCTTTTTTTGTACAATAAATGCGGAACCAATAAGAAGTTCGCAATATATATCATCAGTGCCAGGTCAGTTACTTTCAATAGGGTAATAATAAAACCCTTGTCCGGCGGATAATCCTGGACACGGAGGTTGTACCAAATGCCAAAAACCAGCATCCAGATGATGACATGATGCAGTTTGTACTTTATAAAGAATGGAGCGTTGTGCATAGTGCAAAATAAATTTACGAAATACAGTCCGTAAAACACATTACACATAGGGTAACTGTGACTTGATGAAAAGCATTTTGCATTTTATCACGCCTTTTATACCGGATATGTAATCGTTTTACAAAATGGGTTCCTGTTAGATTAACTTGTTTTAAAAGTATAGCCATGAAAACATTTTGGGTATTAATACTGATAACTATAAGTTTACAGGCCTGTACACAAACTGGTACAACTGTTAAAAACCAACCGCTGGCATCCGATAAAAAGGTTGGCGGCAATTGTGAAGGATGCGAAGCGATTTATGAGAGCCCGGTTCCCTTTTCACAGTTAAATGAAGTGGATACATTACCCGATTTTAATGATGCCGGACCTAAAATTCAGATCAGTGGAATTATTTATAAGCCCGATGGCAAGACGCCGGCGGCAGGAGTTGTGCTGTATGTTTATCATACCGACCAGAAAGGTATTTACGCAACGAAAGGAAATGAGAAAGGCTGGGGTAAACGACATGGTTATATCCGCGGCTGGATAAAAACAAATGAAAAAGGCGAATATAAAATCTATACGTTAGTTCCTGCTTCATATCCTAACAGCAGTAACCCTAAACATATTCACCCAACAATAAAAGAACCAGGGTTCTCTGAATACTGGATCGATGAATTCGTATTCGATGATGACCCGTTGCTGCCTGCATCGGAAAGAAACCGAACAAACCCTGTTGGAGGAAATGGTATTTTAAAAACAGAAATGAAAGATGGGATACTCCATTCTGTAAGAAATATTACATTAGGATTAAATGTGAAAGATTATCCCAAACAGTAAGCTGGTTACTTAATTGAAAAATCAGCTTTTATTTTGTAATAAGCAACCGTACGCTCCACAAGGTTACTGAGAATGCCGTTTACTTTGAGATTCCAGTGTTCTGTTTCCTTATTATAAGTTACTTCAATTGTACCTGAAGTTGCTTCAACATAAGAAGCACGGCCCGCTGAACGAAAAGAATATCTTGCATACACTTCAGCTTTATCATCAGCGTTTGTCTTTATTTTATAAGTTCTTGAAGAAAGCTTTTTTCCCTTGAAAAACATAGTAAAAAACTGCTCCCGTTGCTGAATAGTAATGGTGAGATTGCCTTTTATCTTTTCAACTTTTACAACAGCACTTTGATGCGAAGTAAAATAATTATTATATCCACTGGTATCTGTAATAGCTATCGGGCAGCGGGCATATGTAGTGTCGCCTGTTTCTTGAGCATTCAACTCAAAGGCAAATAACAGCAGGGCTATAATTGTATAAATTTTCATTAATTATTGGTGGGGAATAATTACAAAGTTTTAAAGATAGCGAACTCATTGGAAATATTAGGCATCTACTTCTGTGTCAACCCCCTTCTTATCTCTTTCTCCAAAGATCAGGCTACCGATTCTCACCATATTCCCGCCTTCCTCAATTGCAATCTCATAATCACTACTCATTCCTATCGAAAGGTTTTTGAATGACGATTGCCAGCCCCGAAAGGTTTTATGCTTATCAAACAATTTTTTCAGGTATTTAAACTCACCCCTGATCTTGTCATTGTCTTCGGTCAATGTTGCCATGCCCATCATACCACATATTCTTATGTTCTGCAGATCAAGTGCATCCCATTGCTGAATGAGATCGTCGATCTCTGTTTCATAAAACCCGAATTTGGTTTCTTCATCCGCAATATGCACCTGTAATAAGCAATCGATCACATGGTCTTTTTTTCGAGCTTGCTTATTTATTTCTTTCAACAGGCCGGTGCTGTCTACACCATGTACCATATGCACAATGGAGGCGATCTTTTTTACTTTGTTTGCCTGGAGGTGACCAATAAAATGCCAGCGGATATCGGCAGGTAACTGCATAGATTTCTCCAGCAACTCCTGTACATAATTCTCTCCAAAATCCCGTTGACCAGCTTTGTAAAGCTCAAGGATTTCAGATGAAGGTTTAGTTTTGGAAACTGCTACCAGTGTTATCTCAGTGCCCAGCCTTTTTATCAGCCGTTTATAATTCTCAAGATTAACGGACATTCAATGAAATATTTAATTCAAAGGGTAAAAGTCCTTAAGAAGTAAATGTAAAAAAAATGTACAAACAGCAAGGCTGTTTGTACATTAAATGATTTATGTCATTATTTTACTTTAAGATACTGCGGCTTATTACTATCCGCTGCACCTCACTTGTGCCTTCGTAGATCTGGGTGATCTTGGCGTCACGCATCATCCGTTCAACATGATATTCTTTGACAAAGCCATAGCCACCATGTATCTGCACTGCTTCCGTCGCTGTCCACATTGCCGTTTCACTTGCAAATACTTTTGCCATGCTGCTGCTAAGTGTATAATCCATCCCATTATCTTTTTCCCACGCTGCTTTCAGGCACAATAGCCGGGACGCTTCGATCCGTGTAGCCATATCCGCCAGTTTAAATGCAATTGCCTGGTGGTTCATGATCTCCGTGCCAAATGCTTTTCTTTCTTTTGAATATTTTAATGAAAGCTCATAAGCACCGCTTGCAATACCGAGAGCCTGCGATGCAATGCCGATACGTCCGCCGGCAAGCGTCTTCATAGCGAACCTGAAACCGAAACCATCTTCTCCAACCCGGTTTGCCTTCGGCACTTTTACATCCTGGAACATGATGCTATGTGTATCACTACCGCGGATACCGAGTTTATTTTCTTTAGCGCCAACTGTAACACCCGGCCAGTTTTTTTCAACTATTAATGTATTGATGCCGCGGCTTCCTTTACCAGCATCAGTCTGGGCCATTACCAAATAAACAGAAGCTGAATTACCATTGGTGATCCAGTTCTTAGTACCATTCAGCAAATAATGATCGCCTTTATCCTCTGCAATTGTCCGCTGGCTTGTTGCATCACTGCCTGCTTCAGGCTCACTTAACAGAAATGCGCCAATATAAAGCTCACCATCTTTTTTGCCCTGCGCCAGCGGCGTTAAATATTTTTGTTTCTGTTCTTCATTGCCATATTCCTGCAATCCATAACATACTAAACTGTTATTTACACTCATCACAACACTCACACTGGCGTCTATCTTGCTGATTTCTTCTATTGCCAGCACATAACTTACCGTATCCATTCCGGCACCGCCATATTCAGGTTTTACCATCATGCCAAGAAAGCCCAAATCAGCTAGTTTCATGACTTGTTCTTTGGGAAATTTTTGAAGTTCGTCTCTTTCAATTACACCGGGTAGACATTCTGTACGGGCAAAATCTCTTGCTGCCTGCTGAATCATCAGTTGCTCTTCTGTGAATTCAAATAACATCTTATCTATTTTAAAACCCGATAACTATCGGGAGGCGCAAAGATAAGTGTAAAGAGGGCTTGACGAACAAGTGTTCGGGGTGAATTAATATTGAACTTTTAGGCGTATCCGAAAGATATTTTAGCTTTATAAAAAATCAAAACAGAGAATAAAGTCATGGAGTATTTTAATAAAATAAAATCTGCCTGATTTTTCCCAACTCTTCAAACGAATTCATATGCCAGTCATGAAAAATTTCAAGGATATTGACAGCTATATAGCTAGCTATCCTGCTGCCACACAAAAACTCCTGAAGCAAATACGAACTACAATAAAAAAAGTAGTGCCAAAAGCAGAAGAGAAAATCGTTTACGGAATACCGACTTTTTTCCAGAATGGAAATCTTCTACATTTTGGCGGCACTAAAAATCACATTGGATTTTATCCAACACCTTCAGCCATTATTGCATTTAAAAAAGAGTTGAAGGATTATGTCACATCAAAAGGAACAGTACAATTTCCGCTCGACAAACCATTGCCTTTAAAACTGATTACAGAAATGGTGCAGTTCAGGGTGATGGAAGCTGAAGAAAAAGCTCAAAAAAAAGCAAAGCCAAAAGCAAAAAAGGAATCTAAGAGTGAATACATCAAATACCATAATGATGGAACTATTTGGGCAAAAGGAACAATGGTTGGTGATAAGCAAGATGGTTACTGGCAATTCTTTCGCAAAGATGGGGTGATCATGCGTTCAGGATATTTTGATAAAGGCAAACAAACCGGCGAATGGACGACCTATGATAAAAAAGGAAAAGTGTATAAAGTAACAAAGATGAAATAACTCTTTAAAAGCTTTTGTTGAAACCAAAAAACAAAACACTTCGCATATGCAAACAGGGGCATCGGTATTATAAAAGCAGCGATTGCCCTACTTGTCCGGTTTGTGAAAATGCAAAGAAACCAGGTACAGGGTTTCTTTCACAGCTTAGTGCACCTGCAAGACGAGCATTAGAATCAAAAGGAATCAAGACTCTTAAACAGTTATCAGGATTTACTGAAAAGGAAATACTTGCTCTGCATGGCATGGGCAAATCAACTATACCTAAACTAAAATCAGCTTTAAAGGAAAAAGGTCTATCGTTCAAATCATTGCAGGATTAAACCGGTATAAAGCCGGCAAAAACTAATTGACAAAAATCATTTATCGACCTGTAAACAATCGCTTTCATTCTGTGGTTTTGACCTAACTTTGCCTCGCAAATTTGCATTATGAAAAAAATTCACATTATCCTGTTGGTGCTGATAGCTGTGGCTATCGGGGTGCTGATAAGCTTTTTAAAGGTCGCCTCTACTTACGATACGTTTGCGAATGCCAAAGAGCAACCCGGAAAGTTCATGCATGTAATTGCAAAGCTTGACAAATCAACTCCCCTTGAGTACGACCAGGTGAATAACCCCAACTATTTAGGCTTTAGTGCTGTAGATAGTACGGGAACTGTAATGAAAGTGATTTACAGGAAAGGCAAACCTGAAAATATTGAACACAGCGAACGGCTGGTGCTGAAAGGTAAATACGAAAACGGGCAATTTGAATGTAAAGACATATTGATGAAATGTCCATCCAAATACAAAGAGGATATGAGTGCTGCGGAAAAAAATATTCAGAAAGCTACTGAAACTAAATACTAATAGCCCGGAAGAATTGATAATTAACAATCGAAAATCAACAATAACTAATGGATTATATAGGCGAACAACTATTGCCCGGTAAGCTGGGACATTTCTTTCTTTATCTCTCACTTGTATCTTCCTTAGTTGCTACGCTTACTTACTTTTTATCTGCTCAATCAAAAAACCAGGAAACGGCGAACGACTGGAAAAAATTGGCCCGCATCTCCTTTATCACTGAAGCATTTTCGATAGTTTCTATTTTTGCAATCCTCTTTTACATCATTCATGAACATCGTTTCGAATACAAATATGCCTGGCAGCATAGCAGTCTTTCGTTAGAGTTCAAATACCTGCTCGCCTGCTTCTGGGAAGGCCAGGAAGGTTCATTCCTGTTATGGGGCTTCTGGCATTCTGTAATTGGCCTGGTCCTGATAAGAACAGGAAAAAAATGGGAAGCTCCGGTAATGACGGTGATAAGCTTTGCACAGTTTTGTTTGGCCACCATGATCGTCGGGCTTTATTTCTTTGGAAAAAAAGTTGGTTCTGATCCATTTATTTTACTGAGAGATTCTGGTGTGCTGGATAATGCCCCTGCATTGCATATGGGCATGGACGTGACAAAATCTTTGAGAGGCGACTATCTCACTTTTATAAAAGATGGTAATGACCTGAATCCACTGCTGCAGAATTATTGGATGGTTATTCACCCTCCTGTTTTATTTCTTGGTTTTGCATCTTCCATTGTTCCGTTTGCCTATGCAATTGCCGGTTTATGGAAAAAGCAGGATGGCCAAGGAATCATTGCTGATTGGATCAGGCCTGCATTACCGTGGACTTTATTCTGCGTCGCATTTTTAGGATTAGGTATCATGATGGGTGGCATGTGGGCTTATGAGTCACTCACTTTTGGTGGCTATTGGGCATGGGACCCGGTTGAAAACGCATCACTTGTTCCGTGGCTGGTGATCATAGCAGGTGTACATACATTACTTGTGTATAAGCATACAGGCCGGGCTTTAGGAGCAACTTATTTATTCCTTATGTTAGGTTTTGTTTTAGTTCTGTATTCAACCTTCCTTACACGTAGTGGAATATTGGGCGATACCTCTGTGCATTCATTTACCGATCTGGGTTTAAATGCCCAGCTCTTTTTATTATTATACACTTTCCTCTGGGGCAGTGCAATACTTACAGCGCAAACCCGTGACCAGAAAATATATTTTGGTGTATCAGCAATTGCCTTAGTCATTCTTTCCGCTTTTATAACCGTACCTGCCATAGCATTTATTTCCATGCTTGCAGGTTTGGGTGTTTTGTGCTATAATATTTTTTCAATCTCCACCGCAGTTAAAGATGAGGAAAAGGCATCTTCCCGTGAATTCTGGATGTTTATCGGTTCGTTGGTTCTATTCTTGTCCGCATTGGTTATTATTTCCATTACATCTACCCCGGTATTCAATAAGGTTTTTGGTATAAACAAAGCACCGGAAGAAGACATGATGCATCGATATAATAGCATCCAGATATTTGTTGCCATTATTATTGCGGCTCTCTCAGGCCTTGTTCAATACATGAAGTACAAAAGCACCGGCCGCAGTTATGTAGTTAAAAAAATTATCTATCCAGCTTTGATCTCTGCTGTACTTGCTTTCGTTGTCATTTATTTTGGTAAAATTAATTATGGAGTTGAAGGCCCGGGTTTCCTTGCAGCAATCTGGCTGGCAGTAACCTGCAGCATATTTGCCATTGTTGCTAATCTTAGTTATATCTGGTTGGGTATAAAAGGCAATTTGAAAATAGCTGGCGCATCAGTTGCGCATTTTGGTTTTGGTTTAATACTATTAGGCATCCTCATTTCATCGTCCAAGAAAGAGATCTTATCTAATAATAGAAATGGTATAGCTGTTCCGTTAGGCGAAAAAGAAAACCCAATGGAAAATCTGACATTGATCAAGGGAGTGCCCAGCGAAATGAGCAATTACACTCTCACCTATGTATCAGATTCTATTCACCCAAAAAAGCAACAGTGGTATTACAATATCCGGTTCCAAAGCAAGGACGGCAAAGAGGATTTTCTTTTACGCCCTGATGCATTTGTAAACTACAAGGGTAATGAAGGCTTAATGGCAAACCCATCTGCCAAACATTATTTTACACATGATGTGTTTACCTATATCACTTCTTTACCCAACCCGGATAAGATGCAGGATACGTCAAATTTTCAACCTAAAATGATGAAACCCGGTGATACTGCATATTACTCTAATGGCTATATCATTATGGATAAAGTGACATCGAGGGACAGCATTCCACAGCCCGGGTTTAATCCTGAGGATATTGCAACCGCTGCTTCCTTCACCATCAAAACAAAATACAATGCCACTTATACGACTGATAAAGCATTGCTGCTAAATGTTGGCGGTCAACTGCAATCTTACCCTGATACCATTGCAGCAGAGGGCCTTGTTATTAAACTAAACAGGGTTGACGCTAATGGAGTCGAGGTAGGGATCAAAGACTCCAACGCTATCACTAAATACATCACCCTTAAAGCGTATAAGTTTCCCATGATTAACCTGCTATGGCTTGGTGTGGGTGTTATGGTAATAGGCAGCCTGATGAGTATGCTACGCCGCATCAATGAAAACAGGAAGAAAAGGGCCATATCGTAATTATCCGGGCAAAACAGCTTTTCGAAACTTTTAACTGTCTTATTTAACTCTGAACAAAGGTTTTTTTAACTTTGGTAAGTATGTTATTGGTTCGCATCCATATTAAACCGGTTTTACTCGCAGCTATTTTTTTTACCTGTGCAGTTGATCTTTTTTCACAAAGGCAAGCAGAAACTGTCAGCGACAGCAGCATATTACCCATTCCTTCTTATGCTGAACGTTCAAAAAAATGGGGGCCTAACGATACTATCATCACTTCTGCTATCTGGTATAAAAATGAAATGCTTTCTTATAAAGACGAAGAAATGGTTTGGGTAAGCAAACTCGGTGGTCGTCAACTGGAAAAATACAAAGCCGAGTGGACCCGTTTGCGCAATGCAGTGTATGTAACCTATCCCTATGCAAGAGTGGCCGGGGCGACTATCAATGATATCAATGCACAATTAGCAGGCGTTAAGAATAAAAATAAAAGAAAAGAAATTATTAAATCAAGAGAAAAAGAATTGCGTAAACAATTTCAGCAACCGTTGGAGAATTTATCTGTTTATCAGGGAAAAATATTAATGAAACTGATCAACCGGCAAACGAATAATGATTGCTACGAGATCATCAAAGAATATAAAGGTAGTTTCAATGCAAGGGTTTACCAGACAGTAGCATTCTTTTTTGGCAGCAGTCTGAAACAGGATTATGACCTTACAAAAAAAGATAATCGTGATATTGAAAATATCGTCAAAGAGATTGACGGTGTCTGGTATCAAAATCCTAACAGGCCCTTAATTAACTGATGCCGCATTGGCAATTCCTCAACTCTCCCCTATCTTGCATCACTTTCTGATAAAGCCACACTCAAAAAATTTTAATCATGGGTATTAAACTGGATATTCTGGCCATCGGTGTTCATCCTGATGATGTAGAGTTGGGTTGCAGTGGTGTACTGCTACGTGAATTAAAGAAGGGAAAAAAAACTGGCATACTGGATCTGACACAGGGAGAATTAGGCTCAAGAGGTACTATAGAAACAAGATATGCTGAAGCAGCCAATGCTGCCATGATCTTAGGCGTGCAGGTACGTGAAAACCTGAAAATGGCAGATGGCTTTTTTAAAAATGATGAAGAGCATCAGCGGAAAATAATTACAGTGCTGCGCAAATACCAACCAGAAATAATTATTACTAATGCATTGCACGACCGGCATCCCGATCATGGTCGTGCAAGCCAGCTTACTGAAGATGCAGCTTATTTATCTGGCCTGGTAAAAATTAAAACAATTGATGAAGCCGGAAATGAACAGGCGCCATGGCGCCCTAAATATGTTTTTCATTATATACAAGACCGTTTTATTGAGCCAGACTTTATCATAGATATAACAGATGTGTTTGAACAAAGAATGGAAGCTATTAAAGCATACACTACGCAATTTTATAATCCCGAAAATGAAGAGGATGGGCCACAAACCTATATCTCCACTCCTGATTTTTTTGAATCGGTAATTGCCCGTGCAAGAATGATTGGCAAGAAAATAGGGGTGAAATATGGTGAAGGTTTCAACACTAGAAAAACATTGGGCTTGAGCAATTTTGACTCACTCATGTTAGTTGAGACTTAATGAAAAAGGGGAAAACTCTAACGTTTACTTCATTTATTAAAGTGTACCTTTGTCCCTTATAATTACAGTACATGACAATTCCAAAGTTTGCTCATTCATCCAATTCCTTTCATTCCGAAATGAAGAAAAGAATCAACGATTACTTCAGTAATGTAGGAAAATCGTATACCGGTAATTACAAATTGTGGCTGAAAGCGGGAATTCTTCTAGTAAGTCTTCTTGCAGTTTATATACATCTTATATTTTTTACACCGCCAACATTCTGGGCTATTATGGAATGTCTTCTGTTAGGCGGGTTGACTGCTGCTGTTGGCTTTAATGTAATGCATGACGGCGGGCATGGCAGTTTCAGCAAATACAAATGGCTGAATAAAATGGCCTCTTTTTCTGCAAACTTTTTAGGCGCTGATAATTTTATGTGGCGTTCAAAGCACAATATCATCCATCATACTTATACAAATATTGATGGCGTAGATGATGATATTGAAGCAAGACCTTTTTTACGTTTATGCCCTGAGCAGAAGTTTTATAAAATTTACAAATTTCAATATCTCTATTTCTGGATGGCTTATTGTCTTTTATATCTCTGGTGGATATTTGTAACAGATTATAAAAAATATTTCCTGAAGCGTGTCGGCAATGTACCGCTTCAGAAAATGAAATGGTATGACCATATTACTTTCTGGAGTTTCAAAGCTGCACATGCCTTTTTGTTTATTGTACTGCCTATTACACAGGTTGGTTTTGTAGCATGGGTAATAGGATTTTTGGTATTTGCAATGTTTGCAGGTTTTGTGTTGGCCATTGTATTCCAGTTAGCGCATACAGTAGAACACACTCATTTCCCTGTGGCTAATGAAGAAACCGGAAAAATGGATGATGAGTGGGCTATTCACCAGTTGAAAACAACCGCCAATTTTGCTACAAAAAATAAACTCGTAAGCTGGTTCGTGGGTGGATTGAATTTCCAGATCGAACACCACCTGTTCCCTAAAATTTCACATGTACACTATCCTGCCATCAGCAAGATCATCAAACAGGTTTGCCAGGAGTATGGAATTACTTATATCGAATATCCAAGAGTTCGGTTAGCAGTAGCTTCTCATATTTCATTCCTTCGTCAAATGGGCAGAGGATAAATTAGTTGGCTCAATCATTTGCAACTGTACATTTCATAATTCATGTCAATTTTTTACTGTTAATCCACAATTGTGGAGAATCGTAACATACACGATTGCATTCTGTTTTAAATAACTATTATTTTTGTATACCATGAATTTATCTGAGAACAACAAGCTACGTATTGCTATTCTTGATCTGTACAATGGAGCAGCTAATCAGGGCATGCGTTGTATCCGTGAAATACTGAACGAATGGAGTGAAGCTGTAGATGAGGATGTGGAATGGGATGAGTTTGATGTAAGACAGAAAAACGAATTACCCGATCTTTCATACGATATCTATATTTCAAGTGGTGGTCCCGGCAGCCCGTTAGATTCACGATTTGATGATTGGGATCAGAACTGGTGCAACTGGTTGAACGAAGTAGAACGCTGGAATAATAACCCATCCAATCTCAAAAAGAAATATATCTTCTTTATCTGCCATTCATTTCAACTGGCATCGCGGTATTTCAATGCAGGTGTTTTGAGTAAAAGAAAGTCTACAGCATTTGGTGTTTTCCCTGTCCATATGATCGCCGGAGGATTTGATGAACCTGTATTTGATGGATTGAAAGAGCCCTTTTATGGAGTTGACAGCCGCGACTATCAGCTTACACAGCCCAATATGGATCACTTGGATGAATTGGGTGGTGAGGTCTTGTGTATTGAAAAAAACAGGCCGCATGTACCTTATGAAAGAGCCGTGATGGGTATCCGTTTTAATGAATATATGGTGGGTACGCAGTTTCACCCTGAAGCTGATGCTGTCGGCATGAGCATGTACCTGCAAACGGATGAAAAAAAGGAAACAGTGATAGAAAATCACGGATATGAAAAATGGGCCAGCATGTTAGAGCATTTGAACGATCCGGATAAGATCATGTGGACCTATTCTAAAATACTACCCAATTTTCTCAATCATTCTCTTGAGCAACTGACTCCTGTAATAGTTGCATGAGTTTTGGATAGATTGATTTTTTTGAAATATAAAAGATTGTAAAGCCTCTGAGATTTCAGGGGCTTTTTTGTCAATAGAGAGTTATATCAGAAGTTGTGTAAATTAGAGAGTTATGTGAAACCTAAAGACACAATCATTTTTTTGAAAAGTAAATACAATAAGATATCGTTACGTTTTGCAATCCTTTTTGGAATTATTTTAATCATTGAGTTTTTATTTGCACAGGTTTTTCCTGACTGGACATTTAAGGCTGGTTTTTTAGTTATTACAAATAACATCCTATCCTATTTGTCTTTTTGGGGACTAGTTTATTGCATGATCTTATTTTTTAGACCTGCTTTTGAGATAAAAGTTGTTTGCGGAATTCTATTCACAGTCTTACTCGGAATACATTCTTGCTCTGAAATTTATCCAATTGACACAACAACTCAGCCGAATGACTTGAAAACAATCCAAACATATAGTGACGGAAAGAAGTTAGTGGTTCGACAGTATAAAAATGCTAAAACAAATGCAGATATTCAGGACACTGTACTTGTAAAAGATGTTTACTTATTTCGACGCTTATATAAACGATAGAACAAGTTTATAGCTAAAAATAGCATTCTCACTTCACCACCTCAAAACAAACCCTTCCCAACTTTCCTTCAAAATCAAATGGTGTAGTTGGCTTTGTAATATCTTTTATTGAAGCAGCTTTTATTTTATCCTTATGCAGTTCAAACTTCCGGTAATTATTACTGAAGTATAAAATGCCACCGGGTTTCATCGAAGCAAGACAATCATTGATCATTTCAACATGGTCACGTTGTATATCCAGAAAATCAGTACCCATTTTTTTACTGTTGCTGAATGTTGGTGGGTCGCAAACAATAATATCAAAATAACCGGCTGATAAAGTTTTCAGGTATTGCTTTACATCAGCAGCAATAAACTTGTATTTCTTATCATCCGTAAACCAATTCAACTGCATATTCCGTTCAGCCCAGCGCAGGTAAGTATTAGAGAGATCAACTGTTACTACTTCATCTGCACCACCTGCTCCTGCATAAACAGAAAATGAACCTGTATAGGCAAACAGGTTCAAGACTTTTTTACCTGATGATTTTTCTTTTGTTATTTGCCTCGTTACCCGGTGATCTAAAAACAAACCTGTATCGAGATAGTCAGAAAGATTTACATAAAATTTTAACCCATTCTCTTCAACAATAATTTCATTTTTAGCAGTCTCTAACCGTTGATATTGTCCCAGTCGCCCCGGCTTCCGTTGACGGAGTTTCAGGTAAACCTTTTCACGTTGGAACTCTAATAATTCACATATCACTCCAATACATTCTTCCATCCATCCATCATGCTCCTCTTCACTCATTCCATGGCGGCGTTTATATTCAGCAACATAAAGACATTCGCCATAGATCTCTATGCAAAAAGGAAATTCCGGCAGATCATGGTCGTACACCCGCCAGCAGGAAACACCCAGCCGTTTAGCCTGTTTATTCAGGTGACGGAATACTTTCATAAGCCGGTTACGAAACATCTGTAATTTCTCTTCCTGCACTGCCATAAATTTGCGAACTTAGAATTTCGCCACAAGATAAGGATTGTGAATGGTGAGTTGTGAGTGGTGAATAGTGGCTCAATATCATAATATCCAATATCCCAATATCAAATACTCCATGTACGCAATAGTCGACATAGAAACAACCGGCTCCTATGCAGCAGCAAACGGCATTACTGAAATTGCAATCTTCATTTCAGATGGTGAACGCATTACCGATAGTTTTTCAACGCTTATAAATCCTAATCAACCCATTCCGCATTATATTCAAACGATGACCGGTATTACCAATGAAATGGTAGCAAAAGCACCGGCTTTCGAAAAAGTAGCAAAGAAGATCTACAAACTATTGCAGGATAAAATTTTTATAGCCCATAATGTAAACTTTGATTACTCATTTGTAAAATCACATCTCGAAGCAAATGGATTTTCCTTCAACACAAAAAAATTATGTACTGTAAGACTGGGGCGTAAGATACTGCCCGGTCTTTCTTCTTATAGTTTAGGCAATTTCTGTAACTCAATGGGTATTCTCAACAATGCCCGTCACCGTGCAACCGGTGATGCAGAAGCTACTGCACATTTATTTCACCTGATGGTGCAGCGTGATACAGAAAATCATATTGAAAAAAGTTTGCAACGCAATTCAAAAGAACAGCACCTGCCACCGAATGTTCCAAAAAAAGATTTTGAACAATTACCTACAACACCCGGCGTTTATTATTTCCATAATGAAAAAGGAAAAATAATTTATGTTGGTAAGGCAAGAAATATCCGCAGCAGGATCAGCAGTCATTTTTCCGGTGATATGCAGGGCCGGCAAAAACAGAATTTCATTAAGCATACACATTCTATCAGTTTTCAACCAACGGCTACAGAACTGATGGCACATATTCTTGAATCAACAGAAATAAAAAAACTCTGGCCCATTTATAACTACTCGCAAAAGAGATGGGAAGATGTGTATGGCATTTTCAGTTTTGAAGACCAGAACGGGTATCAGCGTATAGCGATCGAAAAAAATAAAAAGAATCTTCACCCGCATCACACTTTTCATTATCTCGTGGATGGTCATGCTATTATCCGCAAGCTGATCAAAGAATATAATCTTTGTCCCAAAATCTGTTTTATGCAGGCAAATAATATTGCTTGTGAAGGATTGAAAGATGAAACCTGCTATGGTGCCTGCGAAAAATCAGAATCGGCAGAAAAATATAACAAGCGGGTAAAAAAAGCATTAGACTCTCTACGTAATCAATCTTCATTTATTATTGTTGATGAGGGGCTGCATCATGAAGAAAAAAGTTGCATATTGGTGGAACATGGCAGCTTTAAAGGCATGGGATATATTTCCTCTGAAATTCAGGTTACTGACCCGGGTACAATAAAGGACCTTATCAAATTATACAGGGAGAACCAGTTCATCCGCAATATCGTATTGGGATATGCAGCCAGGTATCCCAATAAGGTCATCCATTTTGAAAGCGAAACTATCATTACAGAAGGTTAAATAAATGATTTCCGGTGCAATCATTAGGCCCTCATCCCCTATTTTTGCTGCTCAAATTTTAAATATGAAAAGATCAGTTTTAATATTGGCTGTTTTGGTAAGTGTATCAACTGTGTTTGCGCAAACAGGCACTAAACCAGCCACAAAGTCCACTACTACAAAACCGGTAACGAAGCCGGCCACAAAGCCTACTGCCAAACCCGCAGCCGCGGCTCCGGCAATGAAAAATATCCTGGATTCAGCCAGCTATGCAATTGGTATGAGTGTGGCAAATTTTTACAAACAACAGGGTGTTGTGAACCTTAACTCAGCCATGATCATAAAAGGATGTGACGATGTAATGAAAGGTAACAAAGCAGCATTTGATGACAATACTGCCAACAACATCATGAATACATTGATGAATATGCTGCAGGCGCAAAAATCACAGGTAACCGTAGCAGAGGGTGAAAAATTTTTAGCAGCGAACAAAATGAGACCCGGCGTAAAAGTAACAGCAAGCGGTTTGCAATATGAAATAATAAAAGATACTACGGGTTACAAACCGGTACCGGCTGATACATTTGTTGTTCATTACCGTGGCACTTTAATAAATGGAGTTGAATTTGACAACTCTTATAACCGCGGTGAACCTTTGGTATACCCAATGACCCAGGTTGTTACAGGTTGGACAGAAGGATTGCAACTGATGAGCATTGGTAGTCGTTATAAATTTTATGTCCCTTATCAACTCGGCTATGGTATTTATGGAAGAGAACCAACGATTCCCGGCGGCGCAGTACTTGTTTTTGATCTCCAACTGGTTGATGTAAAAAGATTCAAAGCTCCGAATTCACAATAAAGTAATTTATCAGCTCATTACAGGCATTGAATCGATACCTATCAATTCAATGCCTTTTTTTTGCCAACCATAAGTGTAACTCCCATTGGTAATTAGCATATATGAAACAGGAACAGCCTGGTTGTATCTTAGTAACTGTTCAAAAACTTTTTCCTCTAATGTAACTGATGATGCTTTGCATTCTACCATCATCCATGGTTGATGTTGTCTGTCATAAACAAGAATATCAAATCGTTTTTTAAGTTCACCCAATTGTATTTCTTTCTCGATAGCGATCAATGTTGCCGGATATTGATGAGTCTTAATAAGAAACTGAATAAAATTTTGCCGCACCCATTCTTCGGGTGTAAGTGGCACCCATTTGCGGCGGAGTAGATCAAATATTACTTCTTTCCCTTTCTCTTCTTTAATTGTAAAACCAGGTTCGGGGTAATTTATTACAATCATTCTTCAAAACTAATTGATTAAATTCGCAATGAAAGGAGTTCATATGAAAACAAAAGATGAAATAGTAAAGAACTGGCTGCCCCGTTATACCGGTGCAAAGCTCGAAAGTTTTGGTGAGTATATATTGCTTACCAATTTCAGCAATTATGTTGACCTGTTTGCGAAATGGAATAAAGTGAAAATAATTGGTGCCGGCAGACCGATGCAATGTGCAACAGCGAATAATATTTCCATTATCAATTTCGGTATGGGTAGCCCTACTGCAGCAACGGTAATGGACCTCCTTTCTGCCATTACTCCAAAAGCCGCTTTGTTTCTTGGCAAATGCGGTGGATTAAAAAGAAGAAACAAGCTCGGTGACCTGATACTTCCTATTGCTGCAATACGAGGCGAAGGTACCAGCAATGATTATTTTCCTCCGGAAGTACCGGCGCTGCCAGCATTCGCATTACAAAAAGCTGTTTCCACAACCATTCGTGATTACGAAGTTGATTACTGGACGGGCACGGTGTACACAACTAACCGTCGTGTATGGGAACATGATGAGGTCTTCAAAGAGTATTTACAAAAAATAAGGGCTTATGCAATTGATATGGAAACTGCAACCATATTTACTGTCGGTTTTTATAATAAAATACCAACGGGTGCATTGCTGCTTGTAAGTGACCAACCTATGATACCCGAAGGTGTGAAAACAGAAGCCAGTGATACAAAGGTGACAGCAAAATTTGTTCAGACACATTTAAAGATTGGCATCGACTCATTGAAACAATTGATGAATGATGGAATGACTGTAAGACATTTGAAGTTTTGATTTGTGTAATCAGCATTGTTATTACTATTGGTCTTACGTTGCGTCGCACTCTTGTACGTTCATATCGCTACTGAATATATACTCCAAACATCTAAAACCATCAATCATGGCTGGAACCTTTTCACAGCTTTATGTACAATATGTATTTGCAGTTAAAGGCAGGGAAAACCTTATTCGCCCCGAGTTTGAAACTGAGCTTTACAAGTATATCGCAGGCATCATAAAAGGTAAAGAACAGAAACCATTGGCAGTAAATGGCATGCCAGATCATATTCATATATTGGCAGGAATAAAACCGGTGATGCGCATTTCCGATTTAGTTCGTGATATAAAAAATAATTCAACCAATTTCATAAATGAGAAGGGTTGGCTAAAAAAGAAATTTTCCTGGCAGGAAGGTTATGGTGTATTCTCTTATTCTGAATCCAACTATGGGAAAGTAATCGATTATATCCGTGACCAGAAAAAGAAACATGAAATCAGAACATTCAGGCAGGAGTATTTATTGTTACTAAAGAAGTTCAACATTTCGTTTGATGAGAAATATTTGTTTGAGTTTTATGATTAATATTTAAAATCACCTGAATAAATCCCGAAGGGATACCATTAATATAGCCCCGAAATGACAGCAATATCTAAATTACCAACCCCGAAGGGGTGGCATATAAATAAGGACATCAAACTAATATCACCCCTTCGGGGTTTTGAGATAAATTCGTTCATAATATTTTAATTCTATATAAATAACATCCCTTCGGGATTATGAAATAGAATACAATAAATGACCCCATTACTTCAAATAAAAAACCTCTCTGTTGATTTCATTGCAGAAAATGAAACGACACATGCTGTTAAAAATATTTCATTTGAAGTAAACAAAAATGAGATCGTGGCGCTGGTTGGCGAATCAGGCTCAGGAAAATCAGTCACCTCGCTTTCTATTCTTCAATTATTGCCAATTCCGCCGGCAAAATACAGTTCAGGTGAAATTTTGTTTAGTGAAACTGAAACAAAAAACCTTTTACAACTCAGCAAAAAAGATCTGCAAAAAATCCGTGGCGATAAGATCTCGATGATCTTCCAGGAACCGATGACATCATTGAACCCGGTACTCACCTGCGGCAACCAGGTAATGGAAGCTTTGCTACAACACAGAAAAATTTCAGCAACAGAAGCAAAGCAAAAAACAATTGAATGGTTCAGCAAAGTAAAACTGCCTTCACCAGGATCTATCTTTAATCGTTATCCGCATCAGCTTAGTGGCGGGCAAAAACAAAGGGTAATGATAGCAATGGCCCTTTGCTGCGAACCTGCCCTATTGATATGTGATGAGCCAACCACTGCATTGGATGTAACTGTACAAAGAACCATTCTTGAATTAATAAAAGAACTGCAACAGCAAACAGGAATGGGAGTAATTTTTATTACTCATGATTTGGGTGTCGTAGCCGAAATAGCCGACCGTGCTGTAATCATGTACAAAGGAGAAATTGTTGAACAGAATTCTGTAAAAGAAATTTTCACGAATGCTGTACATCCTTATACAAAGGGATTAATTGCCTGCAGACCGGTTTTGCATAAAAAAGGAGAACGGCTACCTGTAGTGAGTGATTTCCTGGATGAAAAGAATACTACTGGAAGAATAACGAACAAGGAACAAGGAATTTCGAATATAGAAACCAAATATCCCAATACCCTAATATCCCAATCACAAAACAAAATACTTCTGCAAGTACAGAACCTTTCCGTTTACTTCCCTTCTAAAAAAACTTTTCTTGGAAAAACACTTGAATATGTAAAAGCAGTTGATGATGTGAGTTTCGAAGTGTACAAAGGAGAAACCCTGGGTCTTGTAGGAGAAAGCGGTTGTGGAAAAACAACATTAGGCAGAACATTGCTACGTTTAATAGAACCTACTTCAGGCAAAATAATTTTCAACCAGCAGGAGCTTACAACTATTCCATCAACTGATTTAAAGAATGTACGCAAAGAAATGCAGATCGTTTTCCAGGATCCTTATTCTTCGCTTAATCCACGCATTTCAATTGGCTCAGCGATCACAGAGCCTATGAAAGTTCATTCGATACTTAAAACTGACAAAGAAAGAAAGGATAAAGCTGTTGAGTTGCTTGAAAGTGTAAATCTCGATGCAAGGTTTTTCAATCGTTACCCGCATGAATTCAGCGGTGGGCAACGACAACGGATCGTAATAGCAAGAGCTTTAGCTCTCAATCCATCTTTTATTGTTTGTGATGAATCTGTTTCTGCATTAGATGTATCTGTACAGGCCCAAGTATTGAACTTGCTAAATGATTTGAAAAGCAAATTTGACTATACTATCATTTTTATTTCACATGATCTTTCCATTGTACGCTATATGAGTGATCGTATACTGGTGATGTACAAAGGAAAGATCGAAGAAAGCGGAACTGCTGAAGCTGTTTATACAAATCCACAATCCGATTATACCCGCCGCCTGGTTGAATCAGTGCCAAAAGGAATTGTGGCATAAAAAAACCGCTGAATAATTCAGCGGTTAGTTATAAAAAAGAGTATTCGTTTTTATTTAATCATTCTCATAGTTCCGGTTTCTTCCTAACCCTTCTTCATCCTCATCATTGTAAAATTTTTTGGCACTTTTTCTTTTTGAGTAGAGCAACTTCTTCAGGATCTTGCTTAACTGTCCCTGCAAGGGTTCATCCTCTTTTATTTTAGTGTCAGTTATCCGGGTAAAATTATAACTGTTATACGATGGCAATCTTGAATAGATATTCGAAATTGTAGGAAAATATGGCCACTCCAACTTATCAGTTTCAAACTCGAATTTTTGGGGATCTTCTGGTACAAGGCCTACTGTCGCTATTTTCCAGAAACCATCATCTTTCTTAGGTTTTACTTTGAAGAAATAAACAAAGCCTTTTTTGCCCTTGTATTCTACCGGTAAACGATCAAGGTATAAAACAGAATCTGGCTTGCCATATGAGTTTTCGAGTAATATTCGGCTTTTTCCCAATGAAATATGCGTATTGAACGAATCAGGGAAAAGATCCAGTCGTTTCATTTTCTTTAATTCATCATAGAGATCATAACGATATTCATCTTGCTTGGCAAAATAACTGATCATCGTATCCGGGTAGTTTTTCTTATGCTCAATTAAAAGCAACAAAGTATGATACTTCAGTTTCTTATCATTTGAATTCAACATTTGGTCAAGTACCGGTTTTACTGAACTATTTGTTTCTGCAAATGGCAACAACAGCTTTGCATAAGTTTCAAGTTCCGCATTACCAAAACCTGCATCCGCATTTGTTCGATAACCATAATCCTCCTTAGCTTCTTTTTTGTTTTCTTCTTTCTCAATCAAACGTTTCTTTTCAGCAATAGCTTGCTTTTTTAATAACTGTTTTGCCTCGACCAGGAATTTGCTGAAGTAAATTTCATAATCCTTAGGCTTCACCAGGTTACTGTCCACCATTTGCCCCAGCAGGTCCATCATTGGCTTTTCATAATCATCAAGGTTGATCAATGGTAACAGGTCAGGTAAAATAGTACGTGTAAGCTCCAGTGTATCGGTTAACTCATCAAAGAACTTACCATTAAAATAACTGAAAGACATGCCACTGCTACGTCCCGTCCTGCCGCCTGAATACACACTATAATTGGTAATATCATAGCTATAGTTATTATCACCTACGTTCAATACAGGCGGATCGGCTGTTACGATATCCCTGAACATTTTATATGCATGATCTGTCTTGTGTTGAAGTATAGCCTCCAATATGGTATACTGTAATTCCACCGTATCACCTGCTGCATAGTACAGTTCTTTCAGGTAATCTGTTGCTACCGTATTTTTTATTTCGCCAATTTTTTCAATCAGCTCTTTTTTACTGTCCAGGTATTTTTTCATATCCCAGTTCATCCGGGATATAGCTTTTTTAAGTTGCGGCAGATCGGCAGAATCAAAATCCATAGATGAAAGATTCCTGTAAGCTCTTTTAACCACTACACTGTCACTGCTGAACATATCATCAAAAAAGATCTTAGTTTTCTTTTCAAACGGATTGAGTCCTTTTAATGTATCTGCCGGTGTAAATGTTTCAAAGAAAGTTTTAATAAAAGCACTGGGTTTACTCAGTGTATCCGTTTGTGTAACGATTGAAAACCCAACTCCATCCTTATAAAATGATTTGCCCCAGAGCATACGGCTGCTTCCCGAATCAGATACCTGTACTTCCCAAACTTTCATTTTATTTGGTAACTCAGTTTTATTTTTATAGCGGATGATCCAACTGCTGTCAAAATCGGTCAGCCCCTTGTTATCTAACTCCAGCCAGATCGAATCACTATAGTATGCGTATTTTGAATTTCTAAAAAAAGTAACATATATCTTTTCGCCTGTGGTGTCATTTTGAATCATTTTGTTCCTATAAACTCCTGATTCCAGTTTACCTTTTTCCGATTCATCTGCCTCACCTTCATCGTCGTAATTGCGGAACCATCCGCCATTACCCATATTATCCAGCTTAATTTTTTTATCCTCAGGGTAAACAGGTGACTTTACTTTGAAATACAATGAGGTATCAACTCTTTCTTTAGCTGCATTATAATTATAAGGCAATAGTTCGAATGAATTGATAAAGGATTGCATTTTCGGTGTCTCATTTTTACCATGTGCCACGAGTGTGTAATAATGCGGACCGCGGATGATAAATCGGGTAATGAATAATGAACTGTCCTTGTCTTTAAACTTACATTCAAGTGCCGGATAACCTTTATGGTTTACAAATTTTCTTGATAAAGTTCTTGCGATGAATTCTGATGACCCAAAACTTTCTTCCATCAAGGAAAGATCAAAACTGTCTTCTTCTACAAAACTATAATTGCTGATATCAGTACGGATGATACGGTAATGCGTACCCGACGTTTTATCCTCTGCATCATAGATCCAACTTCCATCGTTACCTATATAAGGCTCATGTGGCAACTCGACTTTAAATCCACCGTAAGGCGGGGAATATTTTATACCCCCGTTTTTATATTCTTTTAAATGGATGCTGTTAAAAAATTTCTGCGCTTCTGTTCCATTCTTTACATAATCCCCTGAACCACTTATTTTGAAAAATAAGATCTCAAAAGGTGTTACAAAAATCTGGTAATGCTGCATGTCTCCCCTGCGTGTACGATTGATAATCTCAAAACCTTTGTAGCCATTTTTTACGATCGGAGTTTTTGAAATAATTTTCCCCGGTATATTCTCATATAGCAAACTATCCACTCTTCGAAAAGCTTCATCCGATGAATGGTTCCAAAGCCATGCGTTAGTCATTAGCCTTGTCACCATATAATAACTTCCGTTTGCCATATCTGCATACTGGCGCAGATCAACAGACTCGCCAATATCTGCTTTATGAAATTTTCCAGGAATATCTACTTTAAAAAATCCATCTTCTGAAACTTCAGTTTTGAATGTAACCGGCACACGAAGCTTTTCAACAATTTCTTTATGCTTGCTGTCACGTTCCTGTATTTTAATAGCACGGAGCTTATATCCTCTCTTTCTTAGTATTTCAATCACGCCTCTTTCACCCGGCAGGTGTGCGGCTCCAACACCCACAAAAAGTGTTGCTCCGGATCTAATAATGGAGTCGATACCATCTGCCTGTATCTCGTTTCTGCGGTACAAAAATTTCTCATCAAATGCAGCTGAATAACTGCTCAGTTTATTGATTGAATCCAGTTGATCAAGATTCCCGTTACGATAAGCCTCCTGCAATTTCCCGGGACTATAATCGCTATCATAATCATCGCTTCTTTCTTTTTGCGGTGTCTTATCCTTTCCTGCATCTTTGTAAGCTTCCATCATCAGCCGCATACTTTCTTCATAGTGTTCTACACCTGTCACTTTTTTACCCCAACGTTTTCCGCATTGATAAATATACATATCAAGGTAAGTGTCTTCCTCAAAATCAGCTTCATCATCACCGTAAGTACGGTAAAGAAGACTATTAATTACGGATGGGTTACTTGATAATGCATTTTCAATTTTTGTATCATACTTATAAAACTTCAGTGTACTAATGGTAAGAAAATCATCAGGCACTCCTATATAATTGCCAAACCGGGAAGCAGCTGTCTGATAACCCTGGCCACTTTCCATTTCATATTTATCCATATCCTCCTGCCAACTTTCAGGGTTTGTTTCAAGTGCTACAACATCTGCATTTTTTATACCGAGATAAAAAGAATCGGACAGATGAAATGCGATCTTGCTGCTTACATGCATTGTGCCGAATAGATAAGATGGCTTTTTCAATCCTTTACCGGTAATTTCCCAAAGCAAGCTGGGATATTTTCCTGGTTTAGGTTTTTTTTGTGCCAAAGTAGATAAGGAAATGATAACCGCAGAAACGAAAACAATTAGTTTTTTCATTATTGGTTGTTGGTTCGTAATTTTTTTATTACTCAAATTTAAGATGCAACAACTGATGTAAAAGCATAAAATAAAAGAATGAAAATGATTTGACAGGCTTTTCACAAATATATCAGCTGCCCCTCCTCCCCGACCATTTGTATAACGGGAAATGATGGGGAAAATTTTCCGCTAACTTGGTCTATCAACCCTTACCTTTGCCGACTTTAAGACCTGTCGCAATTGTGACAGACTGTATAACCAATCCGGCGCCGTAAGGCCGGGATGGTAATATAACCTCCCCTCTGCACCAACCGGTGATCGTTATACAGCTTATAATCCAGTAACTAAAAGCATTTTTTAAGATGAAGTTATCACAGTTCCGTTTCGACCTCCCTTTGAACCTTATCGCCCAAACCCCCACCAAAAGACGTGAAGATGCCCGTATGATGGTTGTACACAGGCATACAGGCCAGATGGAGAATAAGCATTTCCGCGACATCCTTGATTATTTTGATGATAAGGATGCATTTGTGGTAAACAACACTAAGGTATTTCCGGCAAGAATGTATGGCCGTAAGGAAAAGACCGGTGCCAAGATCGAAGTATTCTTGTTGCGTGAATTAAATAAGCCTAACCGCCTTTGGGATGTTATTGTTGACCCGGCCCGTAAGATCCGTGTGGGTAACAAGCTCTATTTTGGCGAACAGGAAGAACTGGTGGCAGAAGTTATTGACAATACTACGAGCCGCGGCCGTACTATCCGTTTTCTCTGGGAAAGCAGTGAGGAAGAGTTCCGTGCACAATTGGAAAAACTAGGGGAAACTCCTTTACCAAAATATATCAAGCGTAAACCTGATGAAGAAGATAAAGAACGTTATCAAACTGTTTATGCAAAACACGAAGGAGCTGTAGCAGCACCAACTGCAGGTTTGCATTTCAGTCGTGAATTAATCAAACGCCTGGAGATAAAAGGTATTCGTTTCGCGGAAGTAACACTGCATACCGGCCTCGGCACTTTCCGCCCGATAGAGGTGGAAGACCTGAGCAAGCATAAAATGGATGCAGAATATTACCGCATTGATGACACGGCTTGCAAAATTGTAAATCGTGCAAGAGAATATGGCCACCGTATCTGTTCTGTTGGTACTACAACGATGCGTTGTCTTGAATCTTCTTTTACCGCTCAAAAATTATTGAAGCCATCAGAAGGTTGGACGAATATGTTTATTCATCCGCCGTATGAATTTAATATTGCAGACTCACTGATCACCAATTTCCATTTACCAAAAACAAGCTTGCTGATCATGACTTGTGCTTTTGCCGGTTATGAACTCACAATGGAGGCTTATAAAAAAGCAATTAAAGACAAGTATCGTTTTTTCAGTTATGGAGATGCGTTGGTGATAATTTAAGACTACGATTTTTTAGATCATAAAAGATTAGGAAAAAATAAACCCCGCAATCAGCGGGGTTTATTTTTAAAGTGATATTAAAAATGTTCCCTATTTGAACTTTAAATGCAATGAAATAGCATTTGACTGCAAGCCATTACTCCTGCTATAGCGACCGTACCTTAGCTCAAGCATATTGACATGTTTGCTACCAAACACACCGTTTGGCGGTGCTACCCTGAAACCTGCACCAAAGAAATTGCTGCTGAATTTGGACAGATCATAATTGCTTGTGTAATACTGATCGGCTGCTTTATGAGTATGATATGGCTGGAAATAATCAACAGCAGTCTGGTTATAATACCTGTAAAAAGGAGTAATTGAAAAGAAGGGAGTGATCTTAATCGGTGTCTCCAGGTCAATAGTATGCGCTGACAATCCCCAGTCATCTTTATAATAGCGGTAAAAACTCCGGATGATCACTTTGTCTCCAATAAAATAATTAGCCCTGAAACCCAACGGAATTTTCAAACGTGTGTCCGGAAGATTTTCAACTTTCACCACATTGTTATCGAAATACACTCGATGAAAAGGAAGACCTAAATATCCTTGTTGATAGATCAGGTCTGCTATGAACATGATCTGCAATCGCTGGTTTATGATCTGCGAATATGAGAACGACCCGCTGAATGAATTTCTTTTTTCCGTTGGGTAACTATTTTCATCTATGTCATCATTCTGATCGGCCGGAGGCCTTAACTCAACCGGTAAAATGATTTTTAAATTATCAAGATAGCCCTGTAGTCTGGCAGAAAATTCGCCATTCTTATCGGCCGTCTTTTTTGCAAAATTCAAATTCAATCCTAGTGATTTATAGTCAAACTCGGAAGATGCTGAAATACCGGCTCCAATCGTTGTTCCTTTAGTTTCATTCTCCCTTGTCCAATTCAATGAAGGATAAATCCGTGTATCAGAATGTGAAGCTGAAGAAATAGATGCAGGATTGATCTTATCGGAAGATGCTGAAGTATAGTGATCAATGCCGATCTCAAAATCAAAGTTATTTTTACGCAGTTTACGATCGTATTTAAAAAACTTCACATCAACTGAACCCGACAGATCGGAAAGCTTTTCGGTGCCAATGCCACCTGTGACAGCAGAATTATTTCCTGTTTGATTATAATAGCTGGAGACAAAATTCGCTTCTTCAAATGTCAGTTTCTTGGGTTTATACTGCGAAGAATCTTTCGGTGTGTTTTGAGCAAAGCCTGAGAATAGTATCAGAAATACACCGACAATAGATAAACAAAATTTCTTCATGAATTGGTTTTAAAAAATAAAAAGATCAATTACAACCACAACCGCCACCCGTTTTTCCGCCATTTGCGCCAGAGGCGCCTTCACGATAAGACTGAAAACTTGTTTCCGTTTTTTGAATTTTACGGCTGCCCAAAACCATTTCTGAATCATTTAGACGGTTCTTCTGGTACTCCTTAACAGAAGAACAGGAGGCAAGCACCAACGCTGCTGTTACTGCAGCCGTGGCCTGCATAGCGATTTTCTTTTTACTTTTCTGGTTACTCATTTTAGATTGATGTTTTTCGATGTGTGTAGATTATTGTTATCATCAACGATGATACAAGCAAGGTTCTTTAGCTGGTTAATCAGGTCTAGGCCTACCCTTACTCCCATTATCATCACTGGTGTGGCCATAGCATCTGCAATCTCTGCATTAGGACAAATAATGGTTACGCTTTTAATTCCAGTAACAGGCAATCCTGTTTTAGGATCGATGGTATGCGAGTATCTTTTGCCATCAATTATTGCAAACTTTTCATAATTGCCGGAAGTAGCGACCGACATACCTGAAATAGATAAAGAAGAAAACGGATGATGACGGTTATCGGGATCGGCAATACCAATGGTCCATTGTTTGCCATCCGGTTGATTGCCCCATGCTGTAAGATCACCGGCTGCATTGACGATTCCGCTTTCCACTCCATTTTCAACCAGGATCATTTTTGCTCTTTCTGCAGCATATCCTTTCCCGATTCCACCAAAACCAATCCGCATTCCTTTTTCCTTTAAGAAAACAGTGCAGTTGTTTTCATCCAACAGTACATTTTTATAATTGATAAGGTGAACTGATTGTTTTGCAATTTCAGGTGATGGCAGCGATGTCAAAGTTTTATCAAAGTTCCATAAACTTTTATCTACAGACCCGTAGGTAATATCAAATGCACCTTGTGTTATATCGGAAATTCTTTTTGATCGCTGGATTATATCAAACATCTCACTATCAACTTCAACTGGTTTTATGCCTGCATTACGGTTAATGAGATTGGTCTGACTATCTTCACTAAATGTGGTAAGCAGTCTTTCAATCCGCCTGATCTCGTTGACTGCCTTCTCAATCATTTGCTCTGCCCATTCCTTCTCTTCAGCTACTACTGTAATTTCAAACCGATTGCCCATCAGTTTTAAAACCTGACGATGAACACCTGTCTCAAAGATCAGCGTTTCATTTTCGGGCATCAATGATTTCTTTTAGCTGTTTAACGAATTGATCCGGGGTTTTATCTGGCATACCATCCCATGAATATATAACAGATCCATCACCTGCCAGCAAAACGGTTAAAGGAAAACTTCCTTTAGTATTATACTTATCCGCCAGCAAGTCGTTTTTCTTTTGCTGCTCTTTGGAAAGTTGGTTCTTTTTTAAACGGGGGAAATCTGCATTCAGCAGAACAAGATTAGCATCTGCATAGGTTTTAAAAACGTCGCTTTCAAAAATTTCTTTGTGCATCCGGATACAAGGACCGCACCAGTCGGAGCCGGAAAAATTCAGGAGAATATATTTATGCTGTTCGCTAGCTTTTTGCTTTGCTGACTCAAAATCAGTTTCCCAACCGGGGGATAAAACAATATATAGAGCTATCAATGAGATTGAAAATAACCGCATGTGTGTAGAATTATACCTCAATCTAATAAAACGTCTAAACTGTTAGCATGACAAAAGTCACATTAACATATTATTATCCGGCACACGGTTGATCCGGGCTAATTCTTAAAAAATTTCTTCAGAATTTATTCAGAATGTGTAATCACTATTTCTAGGATTTTACAGGAATCCAAATTTGGAACATCATTGTTAGCTGTCAATTAATACTTAACGATGCCCTAACACGAAAATGAGGTAACTTTAAGATGGAGGACAGAGCTATGAAAAAGTCATTTTTAATTCTGGTATTTATTCTCATCCTTGCAACGCTGTATGGTCAAAGTTACAGAGGGTCATATTCAGCAAGCCAGTATGATTTATTAAATGAAAAATATTGCAGTGGCTTGTTTAAAAGTACAGAGGGCAACATTATTGATGTGCTGAATGAAACAAGTGCAGCTACTTATATGAATGTATTGGATTGGCTACAAGGCCGGGTAGCAGGTTTACAGATCTATAAATCCAGGACAGGAGTAAGCATCCCTTATATACGGGGAAGCCAGGCGAGGATATTTGTAGATGAGATGCCGATGGATCCCGGTTTTCTTACGATGTTACCAGCTGCTGATATTGCAATGGTTAAAGTAATAAAGGCGCCATTTGCAGGATCATTTGGCAATGCCAGCGCTGTGGCCATTTATACAATACAACCTGAAGAAGATGAAGAACATTGATTACTCTAATCCAAACAATCCTTTATTCAGCAATTGCAATGTCTGTGTTTTAAATTCAGATGGCACCAGAATGGAAACATTGTGTTTACTTCCTCCATAACTCACCATACTAATAGGCACAGGAGATAAAGCATCAAATAATTTTGCAAGAATATTTTCTGTTTCAGCTATTTCATTCCCCACTACTGAAACAATAGATTGATTATCCTGTACAGTAATAGTTCCAAATGGCTCCAGCTCTTTTACGATCTGCTTCAGCGAAACGCTATTGTCAATAGTAACGGACACAGCTACCTCAGAGGTAGTGATCATATCAATTGAAGTACGGTATTTTTCGAACACTTCAAATGTCTTTCTCAAAAAACCATAAGCCAGCAACATGCGGCTGCTCTTTATATTAATTGAAATGATCCCGTCTTTTGCAGCAATTGCTTTTATACCGGTAGAGCCGGCATTTTCCTGGATCGTCGTTCCTGCAGCTTCGGGCTGCATAGTGTTCAATAATTTAACCGGCACTTTTTCTTGTTGTGCAGGCCATATACAAGTCGGATGTAAGATCTTTGCTCCGAAATAAGCCAACTCTGCTGCTTCTTCAAAACTTAGCTGTTCAATTGGGATAGTTTTCTTTACCACTCTCGGGTCATTATTGTGCATGCCATCTATGTCTGTCCATATTTCACAAACAGATGCATTGGCAGCTGCAGCAACCAGTGATGCTGTGTAATCACTCCCTCCGCGTTTCAGATTATCCACTTCTCCTTTTGCATTACGGCAGATATATCCCTGTGTAATGAATAATTTTTTTCCTTTATAATTCTTTAAAGTCTGGGCTAATTTAATTTTAATAGTACCCAGTTGTGGCTCATCATTACTATCAATAGTCATAAACTCCAATGCAGGCAGATAAGCATGATCAATACCTATCTCTTCGAGATAAATACAGAATAGTTTAGTAGAAAGTAATTCGCCCTGTGCAAGAATGTCTTTATTCAGTGCATCGCTGAAAGAAATTTTAAGAATGATATTTAGAAATTCAAAATGCTCAGCAATAATTGCTTTTGCTTTCTCTAACAGTTCGGGTTTCTTAACGAGTTCTGTGATGAATTGCTGGTAATGCGCTTCCAGCTTATCAATATTTTGTTTGGCGAGATTGCGGTCGCCTGAAGCCAGTGCATCACCAATGCTTACCAAGGCATTTGTAGTGCCGCTGAGTGCACTTAATACAACAATAGTTTCATCACCACCTTTAGTAATCAGTTTTGCTACCTGGTGCATCCTTTCCGGTTTGCCAACGGATGTACCACCGAATTTCATCACTTTCATCGTATAGAATTTTGAGGCCGCAAAGATAAGTGTGCAGGTTGATAACAGCTGTTAGAAATAGTTCTACAATGACTACAGACCAATATGCTAAGCGGAATGTTTTTGTTTGGGAAAAGTACCTGAATTATTAAGACTTAAGTCGGCCAATAGTTGCTAATTGAGCCTCACAAGAAAAATCAGGCTTATCGGTTGTATTTTGGATCGTGATATTGTATTGTGACTTACTTCCAGTATTTAGTATTGGGAAAACTTGTTTCTTATGAGTGTCAGGTTTTGCAGGAATTTCGTGATAGAAGTAATAACCTAATACAAATACTGTCCCTACAATAATAGATTTTGTTTCCATGATATTAGATTTAAGTCCCAAAGGTAAATAAAATGGGTCACTACATCTACTATGGCATCCCTACAATTCAACCTTAAACTTCTCCCCAAGAAAACTCAGATCATCAATCACAGGTTTCAGTAATGGAATGCCATTTTTCATTCTTTCTGCTTCCATTGCTCTTTCGGGATCGCCGGGAATCAAAACTTTTTCATGGCCTTGTGAAGGTTTTGCCGAACGGAAACGGCGGATCCATTTATCCATATGTTTTTTAAAATCATCTGCAGGCCTGAAGGCATCAATACGCATTGCGCCAAAGAAATGACCAATACCTTTTCCGGGTTGCTCATCCGGCATTGGAACGTATGCAGGAAACGGAGGAACCCATGGACCATAATTTGCACCGCTCAATACAGCAGAAAAAATGTCAACGATTGCTCCTAGTGCATAACCTTTATGACTACCATGTTCCCTATCACCTCCTAATGGTAGCAATGCACCACCTGCTTTCAATTCATGCGGGTCAGTTGATTGTTTACCCTCTTTTGTTTGTATCCATCCCAATGGAGCAACCCCACTTTTGCGTTGTAAAATTTCCAGTTTCCCGTTTGCAGCTGTTGTAGTTGCCATATCAGCCACAAATGGCGGCTCCTCTCCTGCTGGTATCACAACGCAAATGGGGTTTGTTCCCAATAAACGTTCAACTGAAAATGTCGGGGCAACTAACGGACTTGCATTGGTGAGTGCAATACCGATCATATCATGTTCCAATGCCATCATTGCATGATAGCCTGCAATACCAAAATGATTACTGTTTTGTACACTTACCCAACCTGTACCGACGCTTTTTGCTTTATCAATTGCCACTTGCATTGCATAAGGTGCCACTACCAGGCCTAATCCGCTATCACCATCTACAACTGCAGTTGAAGGTGTTTCATGAATTATTTTTAATGCAGGTGTTGAGTTCACTCTTTTTGCTTCCCATAAACGTACATAACCACTAAGGCGTGCTATACCATGAGAGTCGATGCCACGCAGATCAGCAGATAGTAAAACTTTTACTGATAGCTCAGCATCAGCATCGCTGCAACCGATCTTTTTTAAAACAGTTTTAGAAAAATCAAATAGTTGTTGGTAGGAAAATTTTTGTTCTGACATGAGGCAAAGAAACAAAATATTTTAGCGTTAAGGATAGAACCGGATAAAACAAAAAGCCTCTTCAGTTCTGAAGAGGCTTTTTGCTGATATCTGAATTATTTTCAGAATGGTAAATCGTCTGATACTTCGCTGATCGGCGCAGGCTCATTCATAGAAGAAGACTGTGATGATCCCGAAGCTGATGAAGGAACTCCTTCGCCGCGGCCACCCAATAACTGGATGTCACGAACTCTTAATGAAAGTGAAGCTCCTGCAGTTCCATCGTTTCTCTGGAAAGCTCTTGCCTCAGGCTGGCCTTCCACATAAACCTGTTTTCCCTTGGTTAAATATTGCGCAACACCAGTTTTATCGCTCCAGTAAGCACAATCAACCCAGGTTGTTTTTTCCTGGTTGTTGCCTTGTGAATCACGATACTTTTCTGTGTGTGCAACGGTGAAGTTTATAACATTCTTTCCGTTAACTGCATTTACCACGCAATCTTTGCCGAGGTTTCCGATAATCTGTAACTTAATCATAGTGCTCAATTTTAAACGTACATAAATAATTTAACGATGCAATTTAAGGTTATTTAGTAGTCGAAGTCAATACCACTTTGCGGTAATTTTTAAATGTTGGCTTACTTGGGGATAACTATTGAAGGCTGTTAAAAGTGAAAGGTCAAACGTGAAAAACATAGCTTATTAGCTTAAAAACCATATTTTCATATTTCGTTTTTCCCATTTCATTCTTCGCTTCTTGCACTCGCCGCATCAATTATTCTCCCAAAAAATATCGCATTCATAAACAATTTAGTACCGCCGAGCCAGAATGCTCTGAAATTTGGATTATCTGCAATATTTATTACACGGCCATTACCAACTGCATTTACAATAACTGCAGCAGAATTTTTTATAGCATCCATATTTTGCCGGCTAACCCAACCACTCTGCAATGGTTTATCTGTATAATAAAAAGGAGTAGCATATGCATTCTTGCTTTTTTCGGGGAACACTTTGTTTGCTTTAAAGAGACTTACTGTTTTTGAATTATATCCATACGCCAACGGATGCGTAAGATCAACATCAGCTCCGAAGATGGCGCCGTTCATTTGCTGTGCACCATCAATTTGTTCTCTTTGTGTGTAGCCAACCCGTTGTGTGCTATCAGCACCGGGTTTTGCTCTTTTAAATTTTACATCTGTAATTCCATTTTGAGATGCCCATGTTACAGCTTCTTCAGTTAGTATTAATGTACCACCCGCCTGCACCCATGTTTTCAACTTATCCTTATTCAAGTCGCTGAAGGTTCCGCCAGCCATTATGATGGTATTGTATTTATTTATATCAACACGATTGAAAACAGATTGCTCCAAATGAGTAGAAGGAATATTCATCCGCTGATCCAATAAATGCCAGACCTCTCCTGCATCAGTTGCATTGGCTCCTGTACCAACGATCATCGCAATGCTGGGCTTTGTCAATGCAACAATTTTATTAGACCCCGGATCACTGCCGCTGATCGCATTGCCTGTTTGCAATGCATAAAATTTCAATCCATATTTCTCTGCAACAGTATTTACTTTATTATAAACTTCGTCAGCATTGGCATCCTGCATAGAAACAGGAATTAAAATTGTTCCATAATTAAATTTATGATTGCCGCCGGCAACAGGAATCTCAAAAGGATTGGTTGTAACCTTTGCGTTTAAGTCAGCATTTAATAATTCATACAAAGCTGCGGGTGCATAGTATTCACTCCATTCAAGCAGGTAACCACTTTGTGATTTACCACCGGCTATCTCGCCTTTTATTATCGGAACGGATTCAATCTTTTTTCCAAATGCTCCTGAAGAAGCATTTGTATAAGGCAATCCAAAAGCCAGTGGCATATTCCATGCAGTGATATCATAAAACAAACTGTCTTTGTAAACAGGAATATTTTCAAAAATTGCTTTTACTAATGTGCTTTGTGCTTGATTTAATGAAACTGCATAGGCTTTATCTTTTTCGTAATCATTATTTGCAAAACCACTACCCAGTTCATTTACTTCGATCTGGTGACGCAATAATATCTGTACAAAAAGATTTGTTTTTGCTACATCATTTTTATCGCCAAAAACATACCCTGCAACGGAGCCTGATGATGCAGCAACCGCCTTTTTATAAAACTCCCTTTGCCATTCTAAAAATTCTTTGCGTAAACTCTTTGCACCTTCCAGCGTTGACAGAGCAGTTACAAATTGATTTTTGATCGTAAAGGAAAATCTTAAAATACCATTAGCTGTTTCCTGCGCATGACCTCTTGAACTTGCCTGTTCAAATAAAATTCCGATACAGCCATTGATATCAGGGTAAGTAGATCCTTTGCCATAATAAAAATCATCATAGTTTTCTTTAGTGAAATAGAGTGAGCCAATTTTATCCAGTGCCTTTGCATGAAACTTTGCAAGCTTACCTGTTAACTCCTGGTTTTTATCCGGCGTTAATGGATTTACTCTTGATGGTACTCCCGGTTGAAAAAAGAAAGTAGCATTACTTCCCTGTTCATGATGATCGGTTAAAATATTCGGTTTCCATTTATGAAACCAGTTAATTCTGTTCTGACTTTCAGGATGCACAGTCGGTAACCAATCACGGTTTATATCAAACCAGTAATGATTGAAACGGCCGCCGGGCCAAACTTCATTAAACTCTCTTGAGTTTACATCAGTAACTAGATTTTTACTCTTATGCTGGTTGGCCCATGTAGAAAAACGCTGTAATCCATCCGGATTAAATGAAGGATCAAAAAGTATAACTACATTTTCCAGCAACTCATCAATTTCTTTTCCCTGTGCCGCTGCAAGATGATAAGCTTCCAGCAAACTTGAATTGGCACCGCTGGGTTCATTCCCATGAATTGAATGACCGATCCAAACTACGATCGGCATATTATCAATATTTACCGATGCAGATTGTGAAGGGTCACTCAGCTTAATATGTTGCTGTCTTATTTCTTCAAGACGTTTATGATTATTGGGTGAAGTAATAATTAATAAAACCTGCGGACGATTTTCATAAGTGAATCCCATTATTTCCAGTTTTACTCTATCAGGCGCAGCAGCGGCAATAGCCTTCATATAATTCACCAACCTGTCATGTGTTACATGAAACTCTCCTACTTCATGATAAATGATATCTTTTGGTTTAGGGATAGCGGGATTGTAAGAAACATTTTCCGGTAAGTAATATTTTAAATCTTGTGCGTTGAGTGAAAAGTGAAAGGTGAAAAGTGAAATGATAAATGCAAGTGTCCTCATAATAGATAGTTTTGAAATTTTCCGGAAGATAAGCACTGTTCTGTAAAGTAATTAAATCAGGGTCTGCAAAATTGCTCTTTAAAAAAACTGTCAGCTTGTGAATTCTGGAAAAATGATTTATTGTGTATATTTATGTGTTGTGCGTAATATTATAAGCAAAATTCCTAAAACATTAATCTATTCAAGACTTGCAATAGGATTGACAATAATTTATTTGAGCATTCAACAGGTGGACAATTATAAATTTATTGCAGTTTTGCTTTTCTCAATTGGCCTATTAACAGACATTTTTGACGGTATAATTGCAAGACACCTGAATATTTCCACTCAGACTTTAAGACGGTTAGATTCGACAATTGACCAAATATTTTTTATTTCATTTGCTATTGCGACTTACATTCAATGTCCAGATTTTTTCAAGACTAATTCATTAAAGTTGACAATGCTGTTAGGCCTCGAAGGTTTAACCTACGTAATCTGCTTTTTAAAATTTAAAAAAGAAATTGCGACACACTCAATTGGTGCAAAAGTCTGGACGTTGCTACTTTTCGCAACTCTAATACAGATAACTTTACAATGTCATTCAGTTGTCTTATTCAATATTTGCTTTTTTGTCGGACTGTTGACAAGACTTGAAATTATAGCCATCATTGCCATATTGAAGAATTGGACTAATGATGTTCCGACGGTTTATCATTCATTAAAACTTAGACAGGGCAAAGAAATTAAACGTCACAAAATGTTTAATGGTTAACAAATACTACGCACAACATGAACTGTGTAAAAAACCAAATATAAAATTGATTTTTTTTATGGTTTAGCTGAGCAATAATTAGGTTGATACAATGTTTTGTTTTTTACCACTGCAAATACTTGTTTTAAAAGTTTATTACACACCGCTATTAATGCTTGTTTTCCCGTTTTTCCATTA
>VBAR01000003.1:665930-775639 GCA_005882315.1 Bacteroidota bacterium | reverse complement strand
GCGGCAGCAAGCTTAGTAAAACAATTTATGATGGCAGCAGCAGCACAACAATAAACTATATTGGCGGCTTTGAGTTTGATAATAGCAATGCCCTCACAAGTTTTGCCATGCCGGAAGGAAGAGTACGAAAAACTGGAAGCAGCACTTTTACATTTGAGTATTTTATTACCGATCACCAGGGCAATGTAAGAGTGAGCTTTGAAGATAACAGCGGTAGCGCAATAGTAAGACAAGAGAACAGTTACTATCCATATGGAATGATAATGGCAGGCAACTATCAACCCTCAGCACCCAATAATAATTTATACAATGCAGGCAGCAGGTGGCAGGATGATTTTAGTGGTATCGTTGATTATTTCAGTACTTTTTTCAGAGAGTATGATCCGGTTTTGGGGAGATTTAATTCTGTTGACCCGAAAGCGGAAGTGACTTTTGAATTATCTGTTTATCATTATGCTAACAATAATCCTATTAATTTTAATGACCCCTTGGGAGATCTGGCTGAAGGACCGTCTACATATCGGGATGTAAATAATAACAAATGGCACGGTCAAAATCCTCATAGAACGACGGCAATTGATGGAATGGTTTATGATCATATCAATGGAGGACTAATGGAATGGTTTGAGGGATACGGCAGTTGGTTTACAAATGGAAGTGGTGGTAGTGGTAGCAGTGATGTTACAAGGATTCTGGGACAAATAGGGCAATTAATAAATAACGGTTATAACATAAAAGACATTATCGATGAGACTGGAAAATCCTGGGGTGGTGCCACATGGTATTTTAATAACGGAAGTTTTGTAGGGGCTAGTCTTTACTCCCTTACTATAAATCATCAATCTGGTAATTCAAGCCTGAATGAAACAGGATATATTAATAGAAGAAAATGGACTATTAAATATTTCGTAAACTACGAGATAAAATTATGGGGAGACGGCGCATGGGAGTCACAAATATCTCAAAAATATGAACTGCATGTAAACTATGAAACGGAAAGCTATCCTGTTATCGGCGATGGAAAAGTCTTAGGCGATGGTTTGTTTATTGATCCTAAGACTATTAGTGTAGCGGGAACTGGATGGCATATTCAACCTCTTTCCTTTTATAATGATGGTTATAAATTTAGTGATAAGGTGAGTACAAAGTTTAGCTTAACGCATGGAAGTCTTGGAAGTTATTTGACCATTGACCATTGGGGGACCATCACTAGCCCAATTATACCAATGCGTGCACGTCCAAAAGCGGCAATGGTATATTATCTCGCTAACCAGTGGGAAGTAAATATTTATTCTCAAAATCCTGAAATGTCGAATCCAAATAATTCTTTTTCACAGTATCTTAGAGAGGTATTTCTTCCTAAAACCTTTTAATAACAAATGAAAACCATATAAAATGAGAAAATTAATACTAAGCATGACAATCCTTTGCTGGGTTATCAACTTTTCTTGTGCGCAGATTAGTAATAAAGAGAATTTAAATAAGGTGAAGGTCGATCCAAATTTGGAAGACGAATTCTTTAAATCAAAGGCATATTCTGAAAGTGTTTCCTCTTTACAGGTTTATCGAAATGATTCATTGATTTCAGAGGTTACAAATGTGGAGGACCCCAAAGTGAAAAAGGTCGTGAATGCTTTTGTAGCAGATAAATTTGACAAAAGGTTTGGATTAAACCGATGTATCGGAATGGTAAATAAGGATACTACAATAATTGAGCTTCGAAGCAATGCTCTTAAAGACTATTTGCTGTCACTAAAAATTTTTGATGGCTATTTTATATCCAATTTTACCGAGAGTAAAATGCCAAATAGTGATTGGACCCCTATTAAAGAAAAGCTGACTCTTAATACCATCAACTTTAAAACAGATCAAGAGGTTAAAGGTTTAATTGAAATTGAATTTGTGAAAACTAAAAATAGCATTGAAATAGACAGTGTTTTATTTTATGGGCCATTTTATTTTATGGTACCAGAATTTAAAGGCAAATAGCTTTGTTTTAGTCTAATGATATTTATATTGGAGATTTATTGTGTTATAGACTAGGCAATGCCAGCAAGAATTGAATTATCGGATCAGCACTGAGGTGCCTTTTCTTTCAACCCGCTTTCCTGCGATATCAATTGCATTAATGATCCACACATACACACCAACTGGTTGATTGATGCCATTCAGCTTCCCATTCCAACCATCACTCGAGTTCTTACTTGCAAATACCATCTGTCCCCATCGGTTGAAGATCCTGAAATACTCCATCTCTCTTATCCCAAGAGGATAAGGTTGAAGCAATTCATTCTTTCCATCACCATTGGGAGTAAAACCAGAAGGCACATATATATCAAATGTTTTAACCACAGTAATGGATACGTTATCAGTTCCTGTACAACCCTGCGCTGTTGTAATGTTTAAACTAAATACCTGGTCATTCGTAAGCGTCGCAACTGGATTAGCGATATTTGAATTATTCAAAAATGCAGAAGGGGACCATTGATAGTTTGCACCTCCGGATCCATTCAACTGAATGGGCTCATTATATACAGCAATAGTATCTCTGCCTGCATTGGCGATCGCCTGCCTTACGATCAAAGTTTCCAGATGACTGATAGAATTGCATCCATTTTGTGTTGAGGCAATTAACGTTACTGGGAAATCTCCTTCTTGCATAAAAGAATGAACAGGATTTCGAAGTGTCGAACCCGAATTGTCTCCAAAATTCCATTGCCAACTTATTATATTTCCTAAACTGTTTGTTGAGTTATCAGTAAACGTTACTGGTTTGCCAAGGCACACGGTATTAAAACTATAGTCTGCAGTCGGGGCACTTTCGATGCTGATTGGTTTTATTAACGAGCCCCGGCACCCATGCTGAGATATTGCTGTAAGTGTCACATTAAAATTGCCAGGAATAGAATAATTAGCAGTAGGGTTTTGAATAGTTGAAGTGTTTCCATTTCCAAAGTCCCAGGTCCATTGTGCAACGCCGCCAGTTGCATTGCTTGACGCATCGGTCAATAGTATCGCTGAGTCTTTACATCCACCAACGAAGCTAAAATCAACGACAGGTCTCGTATCAACAAAGATTGTCTTTTCAATACTATCGGCGCGACAAACACCACTCGTTGAAACCACAAACTTCACCGTAAAGACACCCGGACTAGCATAGCTATGTGCCGGGCTTTGCTGAACCGAATTATTCCCGTCACCAAAATCCCAGCTATAACCTGTTATTGCACCTGTATTCAAAACTGTATTATCTGTGAATTGATAAATCTGGTTTGCACAATTCCCTGTATTCAAAAAATCGACAGAGAAAACATTATTGATAATAACAGGTTTTGATATTCGAAATGTATCACTGACACCGCAAGGACTGGTTGAATAAACTGTAAGCTGTACATTATAACTACCCGAACCCCTGTACGAATGTCTTACAGTTTGAAATGTGTCCGTAACACCATCTCCAAAATCCCAATGCCATCTAAAGGTGCCCGATAATCCATTGGTAGTTCCCGAGAATTGCACGTAACAATTAATGAACGAGTAAGTAAAATCAATAGGAGGCAGTGGCGCTGCAGTTGAATTTCCGATGATCGCAGGCAACCCTGCAAAACAAAGACGACCATTTAATGCAATCACCGCTTCGGCAAAATTCATCCCTACTCCATAAACATCGGGGTTATTAATAACACTCAAATGATCCGAAAAAAAATCTGTGACATAAATCTTATTATCGGGGCCGAGTTGCATGGCATTGTGAAAGTCATTGGTGATGGTTGTATACTTCGATGCATTGATGGTGGTCTCATTATTGGATGACAGGTCATATTGAAATACATCTTTATTGTTACCTGAACTGACATATAGCAGAGAGGAATTGGGTGAAAACTCAACACCATAAGGACGCAGGGCCGGCTCAAAATAACCAGTCAGGAATACCGGGTTGGAGAGCTGTCCCGTAGCTGTATTAAAATCCAATATTTGTACACCACAACCAGGTCCTCCTGTTATGGCCGCAGCTATTTTTCTTCCGTCAGGTGATACTTTGATCGTGCCAATACCACCAAAATATGGTTGTGTTGTACCCCCATGGATCACACCCACATCTGAAATTATAGGTGTTGTATTGATCCCGCCACAATCAATCTTATACACCCGGTAACGATTATTATTCCATTCTTTGGTAATGACCCAATAGTCAATTCCGTTGGGATGTCTTACAGCAGCCAGTTTTTCAGTGCATGGGGTGTAGAGAAGTACATTCCTGTTTGCCGTTACATCTCCCAGACCACCATTCAATGTCATATCTACTTCTGAATAACGATATCCATTTGTAAAATCATGATCAGCAGCATCAGCTGTAAAAACATAATAACGATTCGTATCTCTTGGTTTCGGGACAACGATGGCTGCATGGGTTGTCGAACCATGCCCAAACAAATTCGTTCCATTAGGCATGAAATTATTTGTCCGGTCCCAGACTTTTATTCCATCCGTATAGAAAAGAATGCTACCTGCACTATTGCTCACCGTGGCACAGCCTTCACTAGCATTCATAAAACTATTGGTTATCACAACAGGGCTGCCGGAATTAAAGGTAATACCTGCCCTCGCGCCAAAATACCAGTTATTCCATTGTTGTGAAATGGAATAAAGATTTAATATTAAAAGCAGTATAGTAAATGGTATTTTCAGGTTCATTTTGCCTGGAAAATCTTTGAAGTAATATACAAAACTTATTATTTTTTCAGCATAATAGAAGATGATTTTCCCTCTGCAAAAACTATTATTTGTGTGCCAGTTATCTTCCTGATCTTTAGCGATTCAATTATATCACCTTCTTTGACAGTATAATCTTTACCTGCCACCGAAATAAAGGCAATTTTCTTTTTTGTTACCTGGTTATTGATCATGCCCCTGTAAACCACCGTGCTGAAATCGTATCGAGGTTTTTCAAGTACAGGTCTAATATTAGTAACAGGGTTATTTTGAAATGGGATCTCAGCGTTTGCCCCTGATCTTCCATTATCATCATTTGCTTTTATGAATGGGTCAGGATAATTGGCAAATAAAGTAAAGCTGTCCTGTGGATCGTCAAGTTTGAGTTTTGCAATTATTTTTTTCACAGGCGGCATGGCAGCATCCTGATCTAATCCTTTTACGATCCTGAAGATGATCAGGCCCCATATTGTCAGAACTCCTGCTAAAAGATAATATCGTATTTTTTTGGGATTCATTAACCCGTTATTGAATTATGAGATTCCAGACATCACTAAATTCAGAATTATAAGCACTGTTCTTTGCTCTTACCCGCCATTGATAAGTTCCGATGGCTAAAACGATCGGGAAAGTATTTCTATCCAATGTAGTATCGACCACCAGGCGCACAATTGAATCAAACCTGGGCGAAACTATCTGCAATTGATATTGACCTGCACCGTCGACCAGGGCCCAGTAAAAAGTATGCATTGGTTCAGTTGTACTCAGATTGTTGACCGGTGCAAGCAGGACGACTTTCCTCCGGGATATATCTATTTCATACGCTGCCACACAGCTAAAAAAAATTAATGCCAACAAAATCAGAAAATTATTTTTTTTCATTTTGTTCTGTCATTAGGTTTTGAATAAAAATTGTACACGTAAGCGAGGTTTCAGATCTCGAAGGGAGTGCAATACTTTTAAACTGAACAGAGCCGACCCTACCAGCATCCGATCTTGTTTCGAGGAAGTAAATCAGTTTAAGACAGGAAGTGAATTTGCCACTTAGCGTTACACTTCTCATAAGTATGCTAAGAGAATCCCTTTGTACTACCGGATAGGGTTTATATTCCTCAATCCGGAGATCATTTTCATCACAAAACTCTCCTGTTATAGTAAGGAGATTCCGGGTTTGATCTGCTGTGTCAAGAATAAAACGGTTGAGAATCTGCTGTAAGTAGTTATTTTTTGCTTTTAGTAAGTGCAGAGCATTGAGATCCTGATTGTTTGCCAAAAAAGTCCGCTGGTATTGCCTGAAGGTTCTATACTGTTCGATCGTTCTTGAAAATGAAAGCTTATAACAAATAATTAAAAGCAGAATTGCAAAGAATCCTGAAAATTTTAATTTTTGCTGGTATGTAAGTTTTTTGATCACTGGGTTATAAGTTCCATTTGAAAAGAACCACTTTCAATTTCACTACGGTATTGATAACTTTTAATTGTTACGGTTTTAAAATCTGCAAGAATTTTCAGGTTATTCACGAATAAGCTAAGGTCGACCGGGTTGCCACAAATTCCATTTAGAGCAATCGTATCTTTTTTAAAAATATTACCTGCTGCATCAGATAAGAAATTACTCCTGGCCGGATAAATCTGCAAATTGGTAAACATTAGTTCCGGAGGAGCCAGCCCTGCGATCCTGTCGGCATAAAAACTGGTTCGGCTCATACTGGTCCAGCCGACCTGGTTTAAGAATTTTTCCTTTCTCTTAACATCTTTACTCAATTGCTGAAATGATTGGTTTTGTTCTGATAAAAATGTACTGGAAGTCTGGAGATCCCTGTTCTTAATGAAATAATGATTGTATATAAAAAAATTAATCAGCAATAAAGCGAAAAGCGATGTCAGAAAACCTATGACTGCAAACCTGAATAACCTGTAGGAACGATATTCTTTCCTTTCTTCATTCAGCAACGCCGCATTCATTGGGTTTGCTGACCTGATGTCGTCAGCAAAAAGTCCTGCGGCGGCTGCGAATGATAAAATATTCGCAGGCTTTACATATTGATTAGCCACAAGGTATTCACGGGGTTGGTATTTATTGTTATTAACCCTGTCCTTTACGCTGAATGAAGTGATCTCGTTATTGTCAATTTGTATCAATAAGGAATCCGATTCAAGTTCATTCTTCATTCCCTGTTTAATGAAAGGCAGGATATTGGGTAATACAGAAAGCCCTAGCGAAACAGATATTATTTTGTATCCCATTTGTTTCAATTCTGTGATGATACTATTGATGGTTTCTCTCCGGGCTATTCCAATAAAATTGTTGTTTTCACCTTCCAGAAGATCATAATAAAAATCATCGGGATTGGCATTCGGTATTACGGATTGCAATAACCCATTCGAAGCAGGGCCCACAATTTTTTTTAAGAGTATTCCCTTTCCATTCAGTACAATGGATAAAGGAATATCTTTTGCAATCTGCCCTTCGATTTGCTCAATTCTTTCGAGTGAGTGAATTTCTTTCTCATTGATGATCGCATTATTCCTGGAAATTGTTTGATTTATATTAATATAATATTTATCACCTTCGAGAAAGATGATCTCTACCCCGGCGGCTTTTTTTATTTGAAGTATTTTTTGTTCAGCCTTCCGCCACATAAATCAATTTATTATTGTCGGTTTTATAAATACTACAGAAACCGTTTTGCTATCTACTTTGGTGCGACTACTAAAAAGCCATTTGATAAGAGGTATTCTTGACAAAAAAGGCGTTCCTGACCCTTCTTCACTCTTTTCGGTTCTTTCAATACCCCCTAATACAATCATTTCTTCATTTTTTACCCTGATGATCGATCTGAACTTACTACTTGCAGAGGGAGGAGGAACATTTATCGGTGTATTGAACAGAAAATCAGAAATATCAATATTGATGTTTAATGTAATCTGCTGGTCACCGGATACAAAAGGCTCAATGTCTATTGCAAGACTTGCTTCGACTGGTATGTATTGCTCTGTTACTACCGTTTGTGGAGTTAAGGAACCGATAACATTTTGTGTTCGGACAGAATAGTAACGGGTACTTCCAATACTTAGGTTAGCTGTATGGCCATTTAATGCCGATAGTTTCGGAGTCTGGCGGAGTTCCACATTACTATTATTCTCAAGTGCCTTCAATGAGACATAAAAATTTGGAGTGACTCTGCCAATATTGAATACATTATTCAACCCTATCTGATCAATAAAACGGTTTATATCATTTGATCCAAACGTGAAATCTGTTCCGGGGCCTCCTAATAATGTTCCTCCCGTTTTTACTGAATCTGATATTCCCATAGTAATGCCTGTTTGAATGGATTTACTTTTCTTAACATCCATGAGAATGACCTCGATCAATACCATCGGAACCGTTTTATCCAGTTCCGTTACGAAATTTTCTATTTCCTTTATTTGTGGTTGTGATCCGCTAAGTAGAAAGCTGTTTAATTCTTTGAATTCCTGGATCTCTACATTTTGCCGCAATTCCTGGGGAATGGCGGGAAGTAATGAATCAACTGAACGATATTTTAGCTGTATTAATTTATGAGCTCTTAGCCCTTCATCTTTTCTGTCCCCGATCATATAGACACCATTATTTACATTAAAGGTGTATTTGGTGCCCTGTAAAATGTAGTTTAGAACTTTATCGAATTCCAGTTTATAGACCGTAGCAGTAGCATTGCCCAGCAGATCTGAATAGACAAAGTAGTTTATGGAAGCTTGTTCGGCAATATTTTTAATTACATCTTTTATCGGCAAGTTGACGATGTTAAGTGTTATTTGTTTTTTACCGGCGGAATCAAGTGAAATGTTATAGGTGCCCGATGAAGATTGTCCCGAATTCCTGTTTACTTTTCTTATTGCAAAATCTGAATTTGGATCAATCATTGATTTTGCAACTATTTCTTCATCGGGTTTCAACGCTTCCAGTAAAAAGGAATTATCATTTGTTTTAGTGACTTTAAATAAATTGGCGATCGCCAGTTTTTCAATTGCGTTCTGTGCTGTCATATCCTGCACATAACCCGATATCCTTTTCGGATACAATTCTGGCAACACCATTATATTTCGCCCCGAGTATTGAGTGATCTTTTTTGCAACAGTTACCAATGAATCATCTTTAAGATCCATTGTAAATGTTTGTGTCCCCGGGGTAAAAAGGATGCTTATTTCTTTTGGCCCTGAACGGCTAATTGAATTTGGATCAATATAATTTGAGATGGAAATGATATTCCCGGTAAATGAATAATCGAGATCATATTGCCGGGCAAGATATACCAGAACAGTTTCCATTCTTTCATTGGAGAAAAATGCCGTGATGCGCTTATTGATATCCGGGGCAATATTGAAATTCAGATTATGCGCAACAGCAAGCCCTTTTAAGAATTCATGCAACGCTCCATTGGATATTGACACCTCAACTTTTTGGTTTAGACCGGCTACATTTTCTGATAATGTTTTGAGATGCTGCTCAATTTCAACTATCCGGTCTTTTTGTGAATAGACAGATCCTATCACCAACAATGACAGCAATCCCAATATCAAGCGTAAATAAGTTTTTCTCACTGTTGGCCTTTTAATTTATTAATAAAGAATATATTTCATCCAGGCTTGTCTCGCCAGTTTCAAATAGCTCAAATGCATTTTCAGTAAGTGACTTTATTCCTTTTTCCCTGATCTTGGCTGTAACATTATAGTTACTGCTCTTGATCTGCTCAGAAAACTCTTCATCGATCTGAATGACTTCGTACACCGCTTTTCTTCCTTTATAACCTGTTCCAAAACATTCAGCACATCCCTTTGCCGTGTAATGAAACTCTACCGAACGGAAGGGTTTGAATTTTCTTGGATATATTGAATTATTCAACGGCATTTTTATTTTGCAATGCCGACACAACAAACGAATCAATCGCTGAGCTACGGCCGTATTCAATGTATTGGCTAACAGATACGGCGCAATTCCCATATCAATTAACCTGGATACGATCCCCCAGGCTGAATTCGTATGGATAGTTGAGAGAACAAGATGTCCTGTCAATGCGGCCCGTATCGCCATATTCGCAGTTTCTCCATCCCTGATCTCACCTAACATAATGATATCGGGATCCTGCCTTAGAAAAGTCCTCAAGGCGGCGGTAAAATTCAACCCAATGGATTCTTTAAGTTGCACCTGGTTGATCCCTTCAAGTGTGTATTCAACCGGGTCCTCAATGGTGAGAATATTTCTTGATTCCTGATTTAATAGTTTAAGGGTTGCATAAAGTGTTGTTGTTTTTCCGGATCCGGTCGGCCCGCTGATAAGCAGTATGCCATTAGGTTTTTTTATCCCTTCAAGATAATTTTTGAGATCAAATTCTGAGAACCCCAGTGAATCTATATTGATATCTGTAGCATCATTATTCAATAAACGCAAAACGATCTTCTCACCATGCAATGTAGGTAGTACTGAAACCCGTATATCAAACTTAACACCGTCAACTTCAAATAAGATCCTTCCATCCTGTGGCAGCCGTTTTTCAGCGATATCAAGATTGGCAATGATCTTTATCCTATTGATAAAAGAAGGATATTGTTTCCTGTCAAGCAGGTACCTGCGTACCAGCATTCCATCAATTCTTATTCTCGCCCTGCAGAACTCCTCAAATGCTTCAATATGTATATCGCTGCTCTTAAGATTCCTGGCTTCCTTTATCAGCAACGGTAGGAATATGTCAGGATTACCATTAAAATAATTGTCCTGCTTCCTCATATCCGAATTTTCATTCGGATAATAGTAATGTAACAATTCTGCTAATTTCTCTGGCGTCACGTTGTTGAGGATAGCCTTTTTACCTGTTATTAGCTCAAGTTCGTTTTCAAGTAATACGCTATTTTCGACCTCGACGCTATAAAAATACAAGCTCCCATTTGCGACATCAAAAGGCAGTACCTTATAATACCAGGCTTGTTTACTGGTAAGATAGGATAGCACTTTGGGACTTAGATTTTGTTTATTGCTCATGAGTCGATCAGGTATTTCAGTATCCAGGTATCAATTGATAAACTAATATTTAATAGCTCACCGAATATTATATAGGTAAAAAGAAATAATGCCTGCAGACCGGCCATCGGAACAGTATTAGCACTGCGGTACTTTTTGCTCCAATACCTTACTATCAAATGAACAAAAAGAATAAATATGAGACTTAGACAATAGAACAGGATAAAATTGATCGGGGAAAAAAACACGCAGCAACAGATCAAAAATAGAATATCCCCCCAGCCGATAAGTCGATCGGCAATTGCATTTCTATTTCCCGTCCTTAAAAAAAATACGGTCTTCAAAATAATAAACTGTGTAATGAGAAATAACAGGTTGAAAGACGTGTTTTTCAAAAATCCTCTTATAGAAAAAGAAGCGTTGTCCAACGAATACATAATTCCTGCCACCAGGATCAATGGAAACATAATCCAGCTAATCAACCTTGATCTGAGGTCCTGGTAAATTAATACCGTGGCTGAAACGCCCAATATGAACAAACCAACAAACTGCATTTCTAATCCTTTGTTGTTTCTTTTAAGTTTTTATTGTGATCTATTTCCCAAATATTATAATTGCCATCTCCATCAAAATCTACTACGGCCGTTGCCCTGGCTTTAAAACTATTTCCGGAAGCTTCAGTTATTTCAATTTTATAATTCGCCTGCCCGCCATTAGAAGTCAATGGTTGCTGCTCAAAAGCGACTTCCGAGAGATCAATGGAATATTTTGAATTTTCAAAGAAGAATGTTTTTTCCAGCGTATAAAGATGTTGCAATTGGATCTTTGCCTCTGTACTCTTTGCTTTTGTGATCAGCGGCATTAAACTGGGGAGCGCCAGCAGAATTAGTATCCCGATGATAATAAGTACAACAAGTACTTCAGTAAGTGTGAATGCTGAAAGTTGTGAATGACCAGGAAATAATTTCTTTTCACTTCGCATAGTTCATGTTTGACGATCATTTAAAATATTAACTAATGAGAGCCTCATAGTTATTCGGCGCTTTGTCAATAATCATTTTCGAAAGGACGACCTCTCTATTGCTTCACTTTTTTCGAACGATCAAACTGAAATGATGCGCTGATCATTTTTTTTGAACATGATCGGAAGATGCGAAACAAATCTCATAGCGACAGTAGTCGTTAGGAATCATTAGCACAATTGGTATTTAATTTTTCAACGATAGAGTGAAAAGCCTTGCATTTTCGTTTTTGACGAATAAAGATTTAATTCTTAAGGATAAGGTCAAGGTTAATGGAGTTTGAGTCTCTCTCCAATGAAATTATTAACAGAATAAAGAAATGGAAGCCATATTTAATAACTGGCAGGATAACATAATAAGTGGTAACACCCATCCAGGAGGTTTATTGTTTTAACCAGCGCAAAAAATCTTCTTTTTTTCTTCGGCTTATCGGGATGCGTTGTTGGTGGTTGATAACGATCTCCCCACCCTCTCCCCGTATATAGTTTTGAATGTACTGGCGATTGACTAAATAAGAATGATGAACCCTGAAAAAGTCATAGCCCTCCAGCAATTCTTCATACTCTCCAAGATTCAAGGATGAACAAATGGTTTCTTTTTTGAAAAGATTAATATAGGTATACTCCTTATGTGCCTCGCAATACATGATCTGGTCCACCGGGATCAGGTGATAACCATTTTGAACTGGGATCGCTATACGATTCGATTTCCTTTGAGGGTTATTGATAAAATTTAAAAGGGTTTCGAAATGTAATTCCCTTTCCGAATGGATCGATTTTTTTACCTTGCTTACTGCGTTTCGCAGATCAGTAACAGATACTGGTTTGAGTAAATAATCCAGCGCTGAAAATCTGATAGCTTTGATCGCGTATTGATCAAATGCGGTAATAAATACCACCTTAAATGGATATTGTTTGAACCGGTTAAGCAAATCAAAACCAGACGCCCGCCCCATTTCTATATCGAGAAAAATAAGATGTGGTCTTAACTCATTGACACTCGTATACGCTTTTTCAATTGTATCGCATTCTTCGATCAATTCAATATCATCTTTGCAATACCTGGTTAAAAGTATCCTGAGATTTTCACGGGCTTTTGCCTCGTCGTCAATAAGAATAGTTCTCAGCATGTGTTTAAGCTGTTTGGTTAAAGTTGATAGTCACTGTTGTTCCAGATGGAGATCCATTTTCATTGAAATTATCTTTTATTAAAATGCGTATGTCCACATTGTTGGCCTCTTTTAAGGTTCTTATTTTTTCGTCGATCAACTTTAAACCCTGGGACTTATATTTTGCAACCTTTGCTGCATTGATCTTTTCGGCTTCAGAACGTCCTATACCATTATCCTCTATTTGGCATTGGAGCACGCTTCCTTTCATCGTAAACAAAATATTGAGGAGGCCGTTGTTATCATCCCTGTACCGAAGTCCATGAAGGATGGCATTTTCGATAAAGGGCTGGATAATTACAGAGGGGATCTTTTTGTCCATCTCAATACCCGGCTCTACCATGATCCGGTAAGCAAACGGATGTTTAAGACGGACCAGCTCGAGTATAATATACTTTTCCAACAATTCGATCTCCGTAGCTAATTCAATATACTTCTCCCTCGACGCCTCCAGGAATAGTCGCATAAGGCGGGCAAAATCCGCAAGGTATTCACTCGCATTTTCGGATTCATTTTTTAGTATAAAATTCTGGAGGGAGTTCATTGAATTAAAAAGGAAATGCGGGTTCATCTGGGCCTGCAAGGCCTGAAACTCAAGCTCAGCAAACTTTTTATTGACTGCTGTCTTTTCAAGTTCCCTTTTCTTTACCTGGTGGACAATATATTTTACGGATAAAATAAACAACGCTGCTATACTTAACGCTATCAAAAAGTAAAAAAAGTTTGTTTGCCAGAATGCTTTTCGGATGTGAAACCTGATTTCCTTTACATTGGCAGAATCGGTATGTACCTGAAAAGTATAATCTCCTGGTTGCAATCCAACAAACTCAACCGTATTAGCATTTATAGTTTTCCATGAAGTGTCATCGTCATTGTTTATCAAGCGATATTGGTAATCGATCTTCTTATTACACGTATAACAAATTCCTGCAAAGTTTATTGAAATATTGTTTTGTGTGTAATTCAAAACATAATCCGGCTTAAGAAAATTACTGGTATCCGGAGAAGAATAATTCTTTATAAAAATGTCTGTGATAACTACCGGCACTTCTGTTTTGATGAGATCTGTATTAAAAACACATATGCCTTTTATCGTAGCGGCATATACTTTTCCATTTTTCACACAGATGTCGTTCACGTCATCGTCATTTAATCCTTCCGAAGAAGTAATTGCAGTAATTGTTGCGCTGAGAGACCTTGCTGAAAGGGAGTATCTTATCCTGTTAACACCTTTATTGGTAGCTGTCCAAATCAATCCTTTTTTTTCATCTACAAAAATTTTTTTGCAGATGTTGCTTGTTAATGAGGACCTGGAAGAAATAGTGAAATGCCCCAGTATTTTATCATTTCTTAAAGCAAGGACACCGTCATTATTTGTCGCAACCCATAAGATTCCATCCGGTGTTGAAGCCAAATGATTAATTGGCTTGCTTAACACATTCAAACTATCTTTAATGGGCACTTCAACATAGGGCTTAATCGATTCGATTTTGAAAAGCCCCTTATTATTACCATAGTACAAATCTCCCTGGGAATAGCAAAGCGTTACGAACCGGGGATCACCTTTAATAATTTCAGTCTGGCCACTGGATATATCATAAAGCTCAAGCTTTTGGTGTGATCCAATTAATAGATTTCCGTTCGAATCTGGAATTGCTGATTTAATAGCGCCAACATGATCAGGAAGAACCTTTTCATTAACCATCAGTTTATAACTTGAATAAGCAATGATCGACTTATTAAATAATTCTATTCCACGGATAGCTTCCGGGAACTTTTCCAGAACGGAAGGGCGGATATTATTCTTTGCAGGATCGATCGTATAAACATGACCATTACCGTCGCCACAGATCAATAGGTTATTCAGCGTCATCTTTACGGAAGTTACATTGTCATTAAGTAGCCCGGAAGTAATATCATACTGTTTAACTTCATTCTTTAAACGCATATAAACACCCTCGCCAGATAGTGAACAAAGCCATTCATTGCCGCTTTTATCGACAAAAGCCCTACTGATATTTTTCCCTTGAAAGGAATAATTCAGTTGCCGCAGTAAGGTGTCCGTTACATAAATACCGTTCATTGTAGATATATAAATTTTGTTACCGTATTTGTTTACGCTATTAATCAGAAAATTACTTTTAAAAAAAGCTCTGTGTCGTATCTGTCCATCATTTGTATACTCATAAAGGTTAAGCCTGGTTAAAGTCGAGTCAATAAATATTTTCCATCGACCCCAATCCGGAGAGCGTGAAAAAACAGTGTTTACTTCAGCACCCGGAAAATTCACAGGCATTCTTTTTCCGTTCGTAAATAAAAAGGTTTCTTCCCCTTTATGAAAAAAAAGGATGCTATCTTTATTGATCAACCACACATCTTTACTTTCCCCTACTTCTGATTTCCTGACTTTTTTATTTTCAAAGAAGAATGTTTCCCGGACTGTATACCCGATAAGCCCGGCAGCCGAATTTCGGACAAGAAGCTGCACAAATAAGTCCTTAACTTTCTTAAGTTCAGCATAATTATTTTCGTTATAAAGCTTCTGGGTAACAGGATCATAAATACAAGTTGTTGCTCCAAAGGGAAAGATCCAGATGCTACCATCCTTATCTAGTCCTATTTGCAGTATTTCGTTATTAGTGAGACCGTTTTCTGTTGTAAAAATTTTAAAATTTGATCCATCAAATCTTGCGAGCCCTGCGGCAGTAGCAAACCATATAAAACCCTGTTTATCCTGTAAACAATCATACACAACGCTGGAGGGTAATCCATCTTTCACCGAAAAATTTCGTACAGGCTCATATTGAGTATATGAGAGAGTGGAAGCAAGGCAGAGAAAGGAGAGACTCATAACGATTCTAATCATCAGGAGAAATTATGGTGGTTGGTTATTCGACTATGGGATGTTTAAATATACAGTTTTGCATAAAAAGCAACGTTGATATTAACGTTTTCAGTATATCCGATCACGACACAACCTTATTAAATTATGTATTTGAGTTCACAAAAATCTCATAAATTCATTGATCTGATAGTACGAAAGTCTTCGCGCATAATAATTATCTGATTCTTTCTTATTGAACTTTTTTTAGTAAGAGTAACTAATGGTAATGGCTATACATATAACATAAGGAACCTGAATCTTTTTTATTTTTATCAGGTAGGGGGATATGGTTTCTTGTCAGCAAGGGAAAGGGTTAAAAGAGAATGTTGCTCACCTTATCTTGTAAATGAACGTAATAATTTTGATACAACATAACATATCGTTGCAATTACATGAATTACTTCTTCTTCGACCTGTAACCTTCCCTCTACCATTAGTACCGTTGCATTCAGAATTTCTTTACGGTACTGGTGAAACAGATTTTCAAATATCACAATATTTACGCAACCTGATTGATCTTCAATAGTTACAATTTGGCAAGTTTTGGGCATCCATCTTCGAAATAGAATCCTACGATTTAATTCTACATCTCTGTTTTCTTATCACAGGGCAAGAATTTGGCGTTTTGACATTTCAGATTTACAGAATTGTAACTATTAGCCAGCCTGATAATATATTTGCCGCCAGTTTTTATTGAATTAGTTAAAGTGATTTATCTGTGGTCAGTGCGTCTCTCAAATTCTTGCTTTTACCTTTACTTCGAACGGTTTCCTCAACACAATTTGAGCCTGTAAGAAATTTCTTCGTTAAAGATGGTTTGCTACCCGGTGTAATCCGCTACAACAGTTCCTCTATATATTTTGTATAATAATATTCTATGTTGAAAACCATAATTGTCGACGACGAGCGAAGAGCAAGAGAGAATTTGAAAATCCTTTTGACCAAATACTGCGCTGAGGATATTGAACTCGTAGGAGAAAGTGACAATGTTGAAAAAGCCTTTGACGACATTCTTACTCTTAAACCCCAACTTATTTTTCTTGATATAGATATGGGAAACGCCACTGGCTTTGATCTACTAAGCAAGTTCACCAATTGCCCCTTCAAGGTAATTTTTGTCACGGGATTTGATCAACATGCAATACAGGCAATCAAATTCTCTGCGATCGATTATCTCTTAAAACCAGTAGCGGTAGAGGATCTGCAAAAAGCTGTAGAAAAGGCAAAGAGGGTCATTAATTTAGAAAACGAATCGCATTTTAATTCGATGTTTGAGAACCTTAAAAATCCGCGGCAGAAATCTAAGCACGTTGCTATTCCTGTGCTAAATGGATATCGCCTTCTCCACGTTGACCAAATAATGTATTGCGAGGCGCAGAAGGACTATACTTTTATTGGTCATGAAAATGGAGAAACAATATGTTCATCTCTGAACCTTGGCGAATATGAGAATTTGTTGCAGGATTATGATTTTTTCCGAGTGCATCATTCCTATATTATTAACCGCCAATATATTCGAAATTATATACGTGGGGAAGGAGGAGAAATTGTTATCAATCAGCATCACCGTATTCCGGTCAGTCGCAGAAAGAAGGTAGATTTTCTTTCCTGGCTTACAACAAATTAGTAGTTCTGATCATAGCTATTTGTTGCCCGAGTTCGCCATTAATTAAAGTTAGAGTTTATATAAAATTTGCGCTTTCTTATCTTATCCTCCTGGTTTTTATCACAACTTCTGGAATTCGTTACATGAATGCTTTCAACCACTTCTCGCTATAATCAACCAGTTGTTGAATGTCGCTTTTTTGCGATCATCGCTTCAAATAATTTTGACATGAAAGCATTTGATCCGTACTAACTGTCTATTCTATTTTAGAAAACTGTTTAGCGCATGCAGTGAACTAAACAGTTTTCTTTTTTTTGATCGAAAGGGATAAGATGGTACTAGTACAGATAGATGTAGATAATACAATTAATTTAATGAACTGAAGAGTCACAGTATAACTATTTCATAAGTTTTATGATGATAAAACCTGTTGTAACTATATTGCTTTGCCTTTTAACTACTGTAGGTTACCAAACCACCTACGGACAGGTTTTAGACTCTTCAATTAAAGTACCTGCAAAATATCTTGAAAAAGTTTCAGCTAAATCAGCGGCGATCGAAGAACAGTTGGATAAGAAATCGCAAAAGGCATTAGAAAAATTACAGAAGCAGGAAGCCAAGATGATGAAGAAGCTCTCAAAAATTGATTCATCAGCAGCAAAAGAAATTTTCGCCAAGTCAGATGAAAAGTATAAAGCGCTACAGGAGAAATTAAAGAACCCTGCTTATAGAAATTATATTCCTTCTCTCGATACGCTTGCTACCTCTCTAAAATTCATTCAACAAAATCCTGAACTGATCTCAAATATCAAAGAGGGAAAAGAAAAATTGGATGAAGCTTTAAGTAAAGTTAAAGGGCTGGAAAACCAATTACAGAAAGCCGAGGAAATAAAACAGTTTTTAAAAGAGAGACGACAATTTTTAAAAGAACAGCTTAGCAAATTTGGATTCGTCAAAGAACTGAAACAAATCAATAAACAAGTTTATTATTATTCAGCACAAGTTAAAGAGTATAAAGAAATACTCAATGACCCGAAGAAGATTGAACAAAAAGCTATAGAGCTACTAAGTAAAACAAAGGTGTTCAAAGATTTTATGGCGAAGAATAGCATGCTTGCTTCACTATTCCGCATGCCTGGTGATCCAACCGACCCCAACTATGTTGCGAGCCTTGCCGGATTGCAAACAAGGGCTTCTGTAAACAACCTGATCCAACAACAAATATCTGCAGGTGGTCCGAATGCTCAACAGCAGTTTCAAAATAATTTACAACAGGCACAATCGCAAATACAGCAGTTAAAGGATAAAGTGATGCAGATGGGTGGAGGCAACAGTGAGGATATTATGCCAGAAGGATTTAAACCAAATGATCAGAAAACAAAAAGTTTCTGGAAAAGAATGGAGATCGGTACAAATTTTCAAACACAAAGAGCAACAAATTTTTTCCCTGTTACCAGTGATATCGGTCTTTCAGTTGGATATAAGCTGAATGATAAAAGTATTATCGGGATTGGAGCTTCCTACAAATTCGGATGGGGGAGTGGATGGGATCATATGAAAATTAGCAGCCAGGGCGTTGGTCTCAGAAGTTTTATTGATTGGAAAATAAAAGGTTCCTTCTGGATCAGCGGAGGTTATGAACAGAATTACAAAGAAGCTTTTAAATCAATCGACCAATTACAAAATTATTCTGCGTGGCAGGTAAGTGGATTGATAGGAATGAGCAAAGTAGTTTCTGTAAAAAGCAAAATATTTAAGAAAACAAAGGTTCAGTTGTTATGGGATTTTTTGAGTTATCAGCAGGTTCCGAGGACGCATCCATTTGTTTTTAGAGTTGGATATAATTTTTAAAAAATTCAAGATACAATGCTTAAGAAAATATCAATTTTTGGATTCTATATTGTCTGGGGATATTCAATCTCAGCACAAATTCAAACAAAACTTCCAAATGTGATGTTGCCATCTCCAACTGCAATGCAGTTTCAACGCTATGGAGACTATCCTGTAAATAATTTTACGGGGATACCGTCTATTTCAATTCCACTCTTTACGATTAGTGAAGGAGATATTGAAGTTCCTATAACATTAAATTATCATGCATCAGGGTGCAAATCGGACGATGTGTCGGGATTTGTAGGATTGGGATGGACATTGAATGTAGGCGGAATGTTAACAAGAACTGTCCAGGGATTTCCGGATGAAACGAAGTCGTTTATGATTCCAGCACAGCCTGCACAAAATTTAAACTGGTCGGATGAACCTGTTGCACTACTCCTCGATGAGTTGGATGAGGGTATAATGTATGATCATGAATACGATATTTGGAACTATAATTTTTTAGGAAAATCAGCAAAATATATTTTTGCGCAATCTGGCGCATTTGCTTTAGATAAAAGTTCATTGAAGCTTTCAGGCGTAGCCTATAACATTTTAGATGAAAAGGGTCTTGAATACAGTTTTGGCCCAGAAGGAATTGAATTTACTGAATATTCGGATCCTGTTAGCAGCTTTACAAAAAATGCTGCAACTGCATTCCCTTTAAATGCGATCAAATCGGCGATTGATCCAAATAATATCGTTTCTTTTTCATATCAACAGGGCCAAAATTTTGTAATCAATCGATACTATCATATTTACTCAATTGATGATTGGTGGGATGATAATTTGAGTAACACTAGTGAGAATTTTGCAAACTCAAGGATATGGGGTGAAAGTCTTGAGCTTAAGTCATACTTGATGAAGAATTACACTTCTTTTATAAGTCAAATATTTTTTCGGTCAGGGAGTGTGCGGTTTAATCTGGATGCAAGTACAAAGATGTTAAATTCTATCGAGGTATTAAATGGTTCGAGTCAAGTAATAAAGAAAATCGTTCTTAACATTACTCCATTCCCAAGTGCCTATTCAGGTTTTGATCCATTATCCAGTTCTAAATTGCAATCTATCACAGTTACTGATGCTCTTAACAATACAAATGAAACCTATTCCTTCAATTATTTTAGAGAGAATTTTCAGGATGCAAAGCCAACGCCTTTTCAGCTAAATACGCCCAAGGATTACTGGGGTTTTTACAATGGAGACAACGGACAAACATCCCGAATATCTCAGTATTCCGGGTTTATGAGCCGGGATGAATACGGTCCTCCTTTTTACATTAATATAGGAGGCAACGCTATAAAAACTCCTTCTGAATATTACACAAAAACGTATGTGCTGGATAAAATAACTTATCCAACTGGTGGTTATACCGTTTTCGATTATGAAGGAAATAAAAATTCTTCTAATGTGCCTGTAGGGGGGTTAAGAATTAAGAAAATTACTAACTATACTACCGCCAACGAAATTGCTTACGAAAAGAATTATTCTTATGGCTCTGGTGCTACTGAAATAACACCCTCAGAAGAGTATTGTATTAATACATCCTTGATGGATTTTAATAATCCTTGGGCACGAAGAGTAATAATGACAGAAAATCCCAGCATCGATTATTCACCTCAGGGATCCCCAATAGGATATGGATGGGTTTCAGAATCTGACAATAATGGATCAATAGTTTACACATACGATAATGAACCCGCCTATACGTATGAAGAAATTAATTACCCTGCAGGAATGTATTCATCGAGTCCTCCCAATAGAATGTACTATAAAACTTTTGCAAATAACTATAAGCCCTGGGTATATGGAAATTTAACTTCTAAAGAAATTGTTGGAAGTACGGGCGGGCAATCAGAGGTATATGAGTATGAAGATTATTCTTTGGGAACAATCAGGGATTTCTTAATGGAACGATGGATAACACCTGAATGTAAAATTAACACCACCAACCAAAATTGTCCTCATATTATTTCCTCATATGATAAGATCACTTCTATGATTGGACGCAATGTTTTTAATTTTGCAGATCGTTATTATCATTCAGGGGGGCGAAGAATAAAAAAAACTACAAATGCATATTATGATTATGTTACCTTAACTGAGGTCGTAACTACAAAGGAATATTTCTATGAAAATTCTCAATACCCTTCGATTGCCACTAAAATAATTTCAAAAAATTCTAAAGGGGAAACTATTACCTCGACATTAAAGCACTCTTTCGATTTTATCGGAACACCTGTTTACGATGAAATGGTAATCCGAAATATGGTGGCTTCTGTTCTAGAACAAACGGAAACAAATACGAGTTTAAGCAAAGAGTTAAGTAAGGCAAAAATTAACTATTCAACTTGGCATAATAATTCATTAATTCTGCCATCAACAATTCAAAAGTCGAATTTAGGTAATTCTCTTGAAACAGAGGCCATGATTAGTGACTATGATAATAGAGGTAATATGCTGCAAGCAACCGGAAAAGACGGAATCGTTACATCTTATATCTGGGGGTATGGACAGAAGTATCCGGTCGCAAAAATTTTAAATAAAACGTATGCTGACATAGTAAATCAAAGCGGTATTAATCTTTCGATAATAAATAATTCTGCCACTACTGATGGTGATATGAGAACGGAGCTAAATAAGCTTAGAACAGTTGCAAACTGTTTTGTAACTACCTACACTTATAAATCACTTATTGGCATTACGAGTGAAACTGATCCTAATGGCAGGACAATCTATTACGAATACGATAATTTTAACCGTCTTATCTTAATTAGGGATAAGGATAACAACATTCTCAAAAAAATCTGTTACAATTATTCTGGACAAACAACAGCCTGCAATATTTATTACAATGCAGCGGCAAGCCAAAGCTTTACACGCAACAATTGCTCATCGGGATATCTTGGAAGTACAGTAACCTATACCGTGCCCGTGAATATTTATATGTCAACCATCAGCCAGGCCGATGCAGACGCAAAAGCGCAAGCGGATATTACAGCCAATGGACAAGCCTATGCAAATGCCAATGGTACTTGTACGCCTCCCGGATGCACCTACACTAATTGCGAATGGACGGCACCGAATAAACATTGTGTAAACGGAGTTTGTCAAACCGGTTGGAAAATCTTTACCGGCTACTATTTTGATGTGTCAATTCATAAATGGGTTTGCACTTATCATTGGGAATGGAGTGATGGTGCCTGGTCACAAGACTATACTGAACTTCATGATCAGCAATGGGATTGTAGTGTTAGTGAATCTTAAAATAAAACAAATAAGTTATGAAGTATACATTTTTTTACATCATTATTTTTATTCTTCTCTCTGTTGCCAAAGCAAATGGTCAGACTACAACTGCCATGGAACTGGCTGATAAAATAGCACAAAAGATGAAAGACTCGCTGGGGCTTAGCCAACAGAAGAAGACACAGATCTATAATATCAACCTGCAATTGTATGACCTGAAAACACAGGCCCGCCAGCAATACGCCAACACCGATTCATTGGGCCGTATGATACAACGGGTAGAAAATAGCCGTGATTCAATGTACAGAAATGTATTGACTTCGAATCAATACAGTCTGTATTTGCAGAAAAAAAGATACCTGGTAAACAATAATTGATGAACTAATTATCTGAACCTTTTAACTGTTTGCAATGCACAGAAATAATTTATTGAAGAAAATTGTATTGCTGGTGATAGGCACTTACCTGCATATATTATTATATGGACAAACACCTCGTCCTGTTCCGGCAGACTACTTAGTTAATACACCCGTTAGCTATGTACGTACATGGGAGGCCACTGCCCCTGAACAAAACCCCAATACTCTTATGACAAGGTCTTTGCAGGATGTAAAACAAGCTACAGCATATGTAGATGGATTAGGCAGGCCATTGCAAACGGTTATAAAAGAGGGCTCGCTGGAAACAATTACCAGTTCAAAAAAAGATATGGTAATTATGGTTGAGTATGATCAGTTTGGAAGGGAACGATTTAAATATTTGCCCACTGTATCCACCACGGCTGACGGATTGTTTAAAATGGATCCATTTCAGCAACAGGCAACATTTATGACATCGCAATATGGTTCACAGGGAGAAACTTTTTTTTACGGACAGACAAACTATGAGGCATCGCCATTAAACCGAGTTGAAAAAACTATGGCTCCCGGTAATAGCTGGACCGGAGCAAGCCGCGGCGTAGAAATGAAATATTGGATAAATACGGCAACTGATGATGTAAAAAAATGGAATGTTACAGATGTATCCGGCAGTTTTGGAACCTATGCAATAAGCGGGACATACCCCGCCGGAGAGTTATATAAAAATGTAACCGTCGATGAACACCAAAAGCAGGTAATAGAATTTAAAGACAAGGAGGGGAAAGTAATTCTTAAGAAGGTACAGTTAACGGCCACAGTGGACGACGGTACCGGCAGCGGCTATCCGGGATGGCTTTGCACCTATTATATCTATGATGATTTGAATAACCTTAGATGTGTCATTCAGCCACAAGCTATAAAACTTATGAATGAGCCGGTTGTTAACTGGGATTTAAGCCCTTATCTGGCCGAACAATGCTTCCGTTACGAATATGACCAGCGAAACAGGATGACAATAAAAAAAGTACCTGGAGCAAATGAAGTGTATATGATATATGACGCAAGAGATCGTTTGGTGTTGACACAAGATGCAAATATGAGAACAGGTACCGTGAAATGGATGTATACCCTGTATGATGAACTCAACCGTCCGAAAGAAACCGGTTTATGGAATAACAGTCAGAGTGCTGCTGATCACCGCTCTGCTGCCTATAGCAGCACTGCTTATCCTTCCCTTTCAGGTACATGGGAAATTTTATCACAAACATTTTATGATGATTACAGTTGGCTTGCCGCAAACGGAGATCCGTTCAGTTCAAATTACAACACGGGATACGATACCTATTTTCAATCCGTATCAAACGTAGACTGGCCTTATGCACAGGCAAATGTTAAATCAAACCAGTTAAAAGGAATGATGACTGGCAGCAAAATAAAAGTACTCGGTACATCTACTTACCTATATTCTATTTCATTTTACGATGCTAAAGGAAGAGTGATACAGGTACAAAGTAAAAACATAACCGGAGGCACGGATATGTTAACCACACAATACAGTTGGTCCGGGCAGCCATTGGTTAACATACAAAGGCAGTACACAAGTTCATCACCTTCACAAGAACATATTGCGGTTACCAGAATGGAATATGATCATCTGGGCAGAGTTAAAAATGTAAGAAAAACAATAAGCCGCACTGTAAATGGAGCAACGGTAACTAAACCCGAACAATTAATTGTACAGAATGAATACGACAAACTTGGCCAGTTAAACAAAAAAACATTAGGGGCAAACACTCTTGAAAGTCTTAGCTATGACTATAATATCCGTGGCTGGATGCTGGGTATGAACCGTAGTTACCTGGCATCAACGGGACAAAGCGGAACAACAAAATTTGGATTTGAATTGGGCTACGATAAAATAACCAATCAATCCGGCCGCAACTACCAGGGCAGTGGTTTATTCAATGGCAATATCACGGGTATGATATGGAAAAGCGATGGTGATGATGTAAAACGCAAGTATGATTTTGCTTATGATGCAGCAAACAGAATATTGAAAGGAGTATTTGAACAGGATGATGCAAATGCAAGTTGGAACAGCACAACTATGAAATATAATGTGCTGATGGGCGATGGATCCGAACCTACTTCTGCTTATGATGCAAATGGCAACATAAGAGCCATGACACAATATGGCTGGAAGATCGGTGCACCCACAGGAATAATAGATAACCTTACCTATGATTATTATACAAACAGCAACAGGTTGAAAACTGTGGTGGATGCAGAAAATCTTCCAACAACAAAGCTGGGCGATTTCCGCACATCAACACTGCACCCCCAAAATGCAACTAAAACATTACCTAATATAGCCGGTATAACTGACTATGTTTATGATGCCAATGGTAATATGGTACGTGATTACAATAAAGACATTGGCAACAGCAGTAATGACGGCATTGTATACAATTGCCTGAACCTGCCGCAAACTATTACGGTAAGAACAACAGGTGGTGCTATAAGAGGCACTATAAACTATACCTACGATGCATCAGGCAATAAACTCAGTAAGACAACAACCGAAACCGCCGTAACGATAACGTCGAACAACACCAACTATACTACTGATATTACCACCACTACCAGTTACATCGATGGATTTGTGTATGAAAGTAAATCATATACAAATGCAAATCTTTCAACGCTTGCCTATACATACAAACTGCAGTTTACAGGCCATGAAGAAGGCCGCATCAGGTCATTGTTTAATAATGCAGCTGATCCAAATGCTGTAACCGGTTTTGCCTATGATTATATGCTGAAAGACCATCTGGGTAATGTAAGAATGATATTGACGGAAGAACAAAAAACCGATGCATACCCCGCAGCGACAATGGAAATTGCTAATGCAACTGTTGAAGAAACCTATTATAGCAATTTATCTTCAACAAGAATTGATGCTCCAACAGGTAGTGGTTATCCTTCAAATACACCCGCAGGTAATGTCAAAGTAGCGAAAGTAAACGGAAGCGGAAATAAAATAGGCCCTGCGATTATATTAAAAGTGATGGCGGGTGATAAGTTTAACCTTAATGTAAACAGCTGGTGGAACAGTGGCAGTTCACCCGGTACACCAGTGAGCCCGGTAAATGATTTGATCGCTGCATTAAGTAATGGTATTGGTCCAGTAAGTGCGGGACATGCTACAGCGGCAGAATTAACAAGCGGTGGCCTGAGCAGTGCGGCTGCAACAAGTTTTATAAACTCACAATCTTACGACGGCAGCAAGCCAAAAGCATTTATAAACTGGGTTTGCCTGGATGAACAGTTTAAATACTATAGCAGCAGTTCGGGTTTTGAGCAGGTAGGTAGTAGTAATGCGTATACCACACATAACAGAACAAATTTAGAGATCAATAAAAGCGGTTATTTGTATATTTATGTAAGCAATGAGACTCCAAACATTGATGTGTTCTTTGATAATTTGCAGGTAACGCATATTCGTGGACCTTTACTTGAGGAAACTCATTATTATCCATTTGGCTTGACGATGGCGGGTATATCTTCTAAGGCAGCGGGCAGTTTAGAAAATAAAAGAAAATACAACGGGATAGAATTTGAGAATGATTTTGATTTAAATACTTACGATGCTTTTTTCAGAGAACTTGACCCTCAAACAGGAAGATGGTGGCAGGTTGACCCAGAGATAGAAAGTATGGAGCAATGGTCTCCTTATGCATCTAATTACGATAATCCAATTACATACAGCGACCCATTAGGTGACGAACCTGATGACGGTGGCCCAGACGACCCTCCAAGTTTAGGAACAAGAATTTGGGGTGGAATAAAAGCAGTTGGTGGTGTTGTTGAAATGGTTGTTGGTGCTGTAGGAGGTGCGGCAACATCCTGGACAGGAATAGGTGCAGTTGCGGGAGGTGCTGCAGTCGTTCACGGAGCTGATGTTGCAACCTCTGGTTTTACACAGCTTTGGACAGGTAAGTCTACGCAGTCATTTACAGAACAGGGAATAAGTAAAGGCTTGCAGGTAGCAGGCGTATCAGAACAAAAAGCAAATACAATAGCGGGTTATGCAGATGCGGGTGTAAGTACTGTATTGACTGCCGGGGCTAGTGCGGCGGCTAATAGTTCAAAAATAAACACTGTTACAAGTACAGCGTCTAAACCTTCAAATTTAGTTACTTCGTCTACTAAGGCGAAGAATGCCCCACAATCAACAGGAATACCTAATTCAAGTAAAATAGAAGCATTTGATGCTGCTGGAAAGACGACTAAATATTCTACATATGGTAGTAATGGGGTTATTAAAAAGCAAGTTCAAGTTAGCAGTGGAGGAAGTCGACATGGGGTTGGCGGAGCTACGCAGAAAGTGCCCAATTATAACACAAACCCGAATACTGGACAGAAGTTTATCAATGGTTACAAAATTAAAAAAGCTATGCCAGCCGAAACCCCGCCTGGAAGCAATTAAAAACGATTTATGGCTACATTAATTGATGTTAAATTAAATGTTCTTAATGAATATTCTGAATGGGAGAATGCGAATAAGGGGAATTGGACAATTTGCTCATATCTCAATCAGTTTTATGATACCAATGCGGCTTTAGCATTTACGAAGTTTTTCTTTCCAACATTTATTGAAAAGAAAGGGTGTATAATTATAGATTTTCGGTATGATGAAACGATATTTAATCAATGGTATGATAAATTTAATGGGGATATTTCTTTAGTTGAAAAGTTTTGCAACTTATATGATGTGGCTGATTACTTCCATATTAATCAAGTCAGCACGGAACAGCAAGAACTGCAAATTGAAGAACTAACCAAGGTGTTAATAAAAGCTTGGAAAGTAAATTGCAATCTTTTATTCCCGGATAGAGAAATGATTGTAGAGCGGTTTACAGAATATGGAGAAACTTATATTGTCGTTTATAGCAAAAGCCCCAATTAAGGGGCTTTTGTATTTTACAGAGCTTGCAGCTTAGCGGATTTTATCAAATCATCAAGAGCGTATAAAATATATTCTTTCACGCCGTTGTTGGCGTGAGGCGCAGGGCTATGTATAGCCCACCAATAAAACAGGTTAATAGTTTTATTAATTTGCAATAGCCAGGTTTTAAAACTATTAATTTATGCGTGAAAGCATTACCGAGTATGCTCATTTCTTTACAGCTACTAACCTGGAATGGAAACCATTATTGCTACCCGATAAATACAAGGATATTATAATAGAGAGTATGCGGTTCCTGGTAAATGACCAACGGGTAATTATTTATGCGTTTGTTCTTATACCGAATCATATTTATATTATCTGGCAGTTGAGGGCTGGTAAAAAAAGAGAAGATGTTCAACGTGATTTTTTGAAACATACAGCACAGGCAATCAAAGAGAATATGAAGAAAAATAATAGAGAAGGATTACAGCCTTTTCTTGTTAATGCAAAGGACAGCAAATACCAGTTTTGGGAACGAGCACCTTCTGTATGGTGGAGTGATTGGAAAGCCATCTTTTCATTGTTGATATTAGAAATTTGGGTGCTGTTATCAGGCATGGTTTACTATAAGGTCTTTATGAAAAAAGACTTAGTTCCTGATAATCGTTTAGCTACAGTAAGCTTCGCTGTAGTAGTTGTATTATCATTGATTAAGTACTTTGTATTTGTACACCGAGACCACTGGAAAGAATATGTTCAAGAGTTCGGTAAATGGCCGGAAAGGAAAAACAAACTAGGGGCACTGATTGCATAACTGACTGTTTTATTTATTCTTACAAACATTATATTCTCCTTTTATCTAATTAGCCAGATAGACTGGAAACAATACGGATAGTAGATTTTATTTTAGAAGGAGACACAAGCAAAAGGAATGCAGATGCGAGACCCCGGGAGTGAAGTACAAAGCAGATAATGCCAAACATCAAAATTGATCTATGAGAAAAACATTTCTTTTGGATTTAATTTTTATTATTTCCTTTTCAGCTCAGTCCCAGTTAGCTGTATCCAAAATAATCGTTAGAATTCGAAAAATTATAAAATTGGTTTTGGGCTATTTGGTAATTATGAATACCCTTTAAATGAAACAGGTACTCAAAACCTGATGATAGAAATACTGAACCTTGAATATTTTCCCGGCAAGCCCTATAATTCATATGGTGATAAAATGTCCAGTGCATTTATTTCAATCTAGATAAGGTACCGCTATGTTTTCAGCCAGGAATCAAGAATTGGTTTTTATGTAGAACGTCAATTCGGTTATGTACGTTTGGTTCAAGTGGATGATCAATGAGCAGCCGAAGGACAATATGGTGATGGCTTTGCTGCAGCTTTTGAAACCGGTTATAGCCTTGAAGTAGGCGAGGTTGGTAATGCTTTTAATTTCGGAGTGAAATACGAAAATGATATGGCAGGCGCAGAGTTTAAAATTCAAACGGTCAGTTTTAGAGTCGGTTTCAGTTTCCTTATGTCTCGTCGTCGTGATCGATAAAATTATTTTAATCCTGTTGCATTTATTTTGAAGTTCACACCACATCAATTGTGAAATAAATCTGGTCTACACTATTATAGATCGTCTTCTATCGAAAAATAGTTTAAAGAACATGTGTGTGTTAATGATGAAAAGGAAATTAAGTTGTATACAATTTTTATTTTCAGAATAATTATTTTTCATAGCAGTTACTATTCATTCCATACAGCTTTTCGCGAGATAGCAACCGAGATTTGTATCCACAACAAATCCGAAAACTATGTTAGCATCCGTTACCTGGTATCAATACTTCCTAGCACTTCTTATTGCATCTGTTATTTATTACCTGTTCGTCTGGCTGGTGTTCTTTAAAGCGAAAATTTCTTTTTTGCCGAGCCCGAACTTCTTTCGCAGTGCGAACCCTCCTGGTGAAGACAGTCCTGATGAAATGCTCAGCACCACCCAACACATCATCGATGAGATCAAACCCCTGTTCGATGATCGTCATAATAAAAATGAGCTGATCTATGCTTTACAGTTAAAGCTTAAAAAATTTCAGCAATGGGAAGAACCAGGAATGCGGGAAGTTATCAATGCTTTTATCGCAGGCGAAAGTGAATCTAAATGCTCCATCCTTCTTAGTGAGGAAGATCAACGTGCCCTGTGGATATAGAAGGATGGAGCGCCAAACCCCCAGCCCCTAAAGGGGAGTAACTATAAATGAAAAAAAAGTATGAAAAAATTGAATGTTTTCTTTCTCTTATTGACCATCGCTGTTATTGTAAACGGCCAGGATGGTAATGCCGGTATCAATGAAGCGAATACGAAAGTGAGAAGTTATTTCGCCGCCGGTACCAATTTAATGTATGCCGTCGGTGCAGTAGTCGGACTCATCGGAGCAGTGAAGGTCTATTCCAAATGGAACAGCGGTGATCCTGACACCGGTAAAGTTGCTGCGGCCTGGTTTGGTAGCTGTGTTTTCCTTGTAGTCGTTGCCACTGTCATCCGATCCTTTTTTGGTGTTTAATTCTTTAATCCTTAAATCAAATTTTATGAAAACTAAATTTATCTTTTTTCTTTCTTTGATTTTTATTCATTGTTATTGCTCTGCACAGTATATCGGTGTGAAGGCAAGGTACTCCGAAACAAGATTGGTTGATGACTTCCCGAATCCTCCGAAACGTGAGAATCATTTGATCTTATCATTTTATGAAGTTACCGGGGTGAGTGTCTATACACCGGTTAGTTTGTCAAATTATGATATCTGGATCGAAAAACAAGGCTTGCAATATGGAAGTCTCATAGGAGGTGTACTTGATTCAAGCGGTAATAACTATCCCAATTATCCATGGACTGCACCCAAGGTTGTGTCTTATTATAATTCTTATGTTGGAAATTATATTGATTGCGGTCCAAGCGCCACTACACATTATGTTGTTAACGGCCATGAATTAGATTGCGGATTCATTACTGTTTCTTATTGGGATGTTGATAATGGAACAGGTAATCCCTATGAAGCTTTCCCAGCACCGAATGTTTGTCTTCCATACTATCAATTTCCGCATCCATATGCTGCATTACCGGGGAATGTAAATTTTGAATGGCCAATTCTTCCTGGTCCACCCTATAATTTTTACAATTTTTCGTGTATGGGAAGTCCGCTACAATTAGTTATACGTGGAGTGATTCCGCAAGGTGGGGGTAATTTTGAAATTCCGCTGCCGGTATTATTCTCGAATGTAAGTGGTGAGATCGTTAGCTCCGACAGTACGATGGTCTCATGGTCCAACTTAAGTGAATCAAATATCCTGCATTACGAAATTGAAAGCTCTGTTGATGGAAATGCGTTTCTTAGTTCGGGTATTGTGCCTGCTACAGGAAATAATGGAAATAGAGTAGACTACCGGTTTTCTATTTCTTCTCTGGCTTATAAAACTTATTATAGAATTAAGGCAATTGAAGTTAACGGTTCCTTTTTTTATAGCAAGGTGATCAATGTCAGCAAGCCTTTGGTTGTTAGTTCCGAAAGTTTTTCAGTATATCCAAACCCGGTGACAAGTGACCAGGTTACAATGAGGTTGCGTAATGCAGAACCCGGACGTTATATCTTTTTTATTCTTACCTCACAAGGACTGCATGTAAAACAAAAAATGATCGAACATAACGGAGGTGACCTTGTGCGGCAGATAGAATTGAATGGGCTGACCAACGGAACTTATCAATTGACACTTCAGTCACCGAGCAAAAAATATTCTCAAAAAATCATCTATGTCAACTAGTGTGTATTCTATCAATAAGGGAATCAACCGGCCCATTGAGTTCAAAGGACTAAAAGCACAATATATCTGGTGGCTGGGTGCTGGCCTGCTCGCACTACTGATCGTGTTTGCGATCCTTTATATATGCGGTGTCAATACATTTATTTGTCTACTGTTAATTGTAAGTGCCGGCACCTGGTTATTCCTGCACGTGTATCAACTCAGCCGAAAGTATGGTGAGCACGGGATGATGAAGATGATGGCAAAAAGAAGTATTCCATCAAACGTAAAGGTTTATTCAAGAAAAGTATTCACAAGTTTATGCAAAAAAAGATAGACGATATATTACCCATTTTTGGTGTTGAGCATGACTGCATACTTTCCAAGCAGGGTGATGTTACTCTTGTTTATGAAGTGCAGTTGCCTGAACTTTTTACATTATCCGACCAGGAGTATGAAGCATTGCATCAATCTTTGGTCAGAGCAATTAAAGTTCTTCCTGCCAATACTATTTTTCATAAGCAGGATTGGTTCACTGAAAGTAAAGTGGCTGCAGACTTCAGCGCCATAGGTGCAAGTTTTTTATCCAGAAGCAGTGAGCGTTTTTTTAATGAACGCCCTTATCTCGATCATCAATGTTATATCATGCTGACGAAGAAACCATCCGGCAGAAAATCGGGATCATCTTTATTTTCCAATTTACTCCGGAGATCGATCGTGCCTGAACAAACTTTAAAGCCTTCTCTTCTGCAAGACTTTTTGGATAGTGCAGGTCAATTTGCGAGGATACTAAAAGACAGTGGCTTCATTGAATTAAAAAGATTGGGTGATGCTGAGTTAACCGGTGATAAGAAATATTGTGGGTTAGTGGAACGATACCTGAACCTGCAGCCCAATGAAAAAAGTTTTCTTTTGCATGATATAAAATTCGATGATGGTATACAAGTTGGCCCTCATCATTGCCAGTTATTTACTCTTGCAGATGCAGCAGATCTCCCTGCTTACTGCGGCTCGCGCATCAACTATGATAAGTATTCGACTGATAAAACGAAGTTTAGTACAGGGTTTGCATCACCACTGGGACAATTGCTTCCCTGCAATCATATTTATAATCAATACATCTTTATTGAAGATGCTCAAAAGACGATATTAAAATTAGAAAGCAGAAGATTACGACTTCATTCTTTAAGTGCTTACTCCAGAGAAAACACCATCAGCCGCGACGCTACCAATGATTTTTTAAACGAAGCTATCGCACAGCAACGCTTGCCGGTGAAAGCTCATTTCAATGTATTAGTGTGGACTGACAGTAAGGATGGTTTGAAGGAAGTACGAAACCTGGTATCATCAGCCTTGTCCCAGATAGATGCCGTACCGAAGCAGGAGCTGTCGGGAGCGCCGCAACTATTCTGGGCAGGCATACCAGGGAACGCCGCCGATTTTCCGATGAATGACTCCTTTGATTCGTTCGCCGAACAGGCTTGTTGTTTTCTGAATTTAGAAACCAACTATCGTTCTTCATTATCACCGTGTGGCATTCGTCTCGGCGATCGCCTCAGCGGAAGACCTGTGCATGTTGATATAAGCGATGAACCAATGCAAAAAGGTATAGTTACGAATCGAAATAAATTTATTCTTGGCCCATCGGGCAGTGGTAAAAGTTTTTTCACCAATCATTTGGTCCGCAGTTATTATGAACAGGGAACACATATTGTATTGGTGGACGTGGGGCATAGTTATAAAGGGCTTTGCCAGATGGTAAATGGATATTACTTCACCTATGATGAATCAAACCCGATCCGCTTTAACCCGTTTTATATCGGTGAAGGTGATGTGCTGGACACCGAAAAAAAGGAAAGCATTAAAACATTGTTACTTGCTTTATGGAAAAAAGATAATGAAAGTTTTAACCGCTCTGAATATGTGGCACTCTCCAACGCTCTGCAGCTTTATTATGAGAAAGATTGTGCCTTCCGTTGTTTTGATTCGTTCTATGAATTCTTACAGACTGATTTTGTAGAGGTGTTAAAGGAGGATAAGGTAAAAGAGAAAGATTTCGATGTTTCCAATTTTCTCTATGTGTTGCGACCTTATTATAAGGGAGGTGAGTTTGATTACCTACTCAATGCAACCAAAGACCTTGAAATGCTGAAAGAACGATTCATTGTTTTCGAGTTAGATAATATCAAAGATCATCCTATACTTTTCCCGGTTGTCACGATCATCATCATGGAAGTGTTTATTTCCAAGATGCGGAAATTAAAAGGCCTGCGTAAAGTTATTCTTATCGAAGAAGCATGGAAAGCAATTGCGAAAGAAGGTATGGCCGAATATATCAAATACCTTTTTAAGACGGTGAGGAAATTTTTTGGTGAAGCAATTGTAGTGACGCAGGAAGTGGAAGATATTATTTCATCACCGGTAGTAAAGCAGGCAATTATCAACAACTCCGACTGTAAGATACTACTGGATCAAAGTAAATATCAAAACAAGTTTGACCAGATACAGGAGTTGCTGGGTCTTACTGAAAAAGAAAAAGCACTCGTGCTATCCATCAACAAAGCAAATGATCCAAGCAAAAGGTACAAGGAAGTATTCATCTCCCTGGGAGGGATGCTTTCGAAAGTTTATCGCACGGAAGTATCACCTGAAGAATACTTCGCTTATACTACTGAAGAAAAAGAAAAAGTGAAATTGATGCAATATACGGCCCGATCTAATGGGGATATGCAAAAGGGAATCACTGCGATGGTGGATGAAATGAGGAGTAAAACTGTTTTGTAAATATTAAAGGTTGAATTTATGAAAAGGATCATTGTAATGATAGGACTGCTGATCTCCGTGAATACGAAGGCCCAGATTCCCGTGCTTGAAATTATCAGACAGGGCGTCAAGAAAGTAATTATAGCTGTAGATCTGAAGATCCAACGAATGCAGAGTAAGGTTGTCATTCTGCAAAACGCCCAAAAGACAGTTGAGAACGCGATGTCGAAGGTAAAGTTAACTGAGATCAGCGAGTGGGTGGAAAAGCAACGGAAATTGTACGATGATTATTTCCAGGAATTGAAGATGGTAAAGGAAGGTATTGTTTTTTATCACCGCGTGAAGGAAGTTATATCTAACCAGGCAGCAATGGTCAATGAATATAAACAGGCATGGGCACTATTCCGGCAAGATAAAAATTTTACGAGTGATGAACTGAAGTATATGTTCAGTGTCTACACCGGGATGATGGATGAGAGCTTAAAAAATCTTGATCAATTATTTTTGGTTGTGACAGCGTTCACCACGCAAATGAGTGACGCAAAGCGTATGGAGCTCCTTAGTCTAGCCAGCGAAAATATTGAGGGTGGTTATATGGACTTGCGAAAATTCAACAATCAAAATAAAGTTATATCACTTCAGCGGGCTTCTGACAGGGCCGAAATTGAGTATTTAAAAAGAATGTACGGACTATGAAGTTATTATTAAAAATAATGTTGCTCCTGTTTGCCAACCTGGTGAATGGCCAAAACCATGATGAGTGGTTCAATCAAAAGGAAACACAAAGGAAATATTTACAGCAACAGATCGCTGCTTTCAAAGTTTATAGTGAATATGCCAGGAAAGGTTACGAGATCGCAGAGAAAGGTTTGAGGACCGTAAGCAATATACAGGATGGTGATCTTGACTTGCATAGAGAGTTCCTGCATTCCATGCGGTCTGTCAATTCAGCTATTAAATTTTATACGAGAGTGGAAGATATTGTTGTGCTGCAGGAAAGGATTATTAAAGTAACGAAAGAGACACTTAAAGGTGCGAAGGAAACGAAGGTATTTTCAAAAGGTGAACTTGAGTATTGTTCGATGGTCATTCAGAATTTGCTGAGCTCATGCCTTGACAATATTCAGGAATTATCAGATGTGATCGAAGATGAAAAGTTAGAAATGAAGGATGACGAGCGATTGAAGCGTATTGATTCAATTTTTGCAGATATGCAGGATAAGGCAGCATTTAGTTCTTCTTTTTCTGAAGAACTGGCTTTGCTTGCAGTTCAACGAATGAGAGAATTGAAGGAGGTGGATATTTCTAAGATATTAAACGGGTTAAAATGAAAAGGTATTTAGTTATTATATCATTACTATTTGGCAAGCTTTCTTTTTCACAAAGTGACGAAGCGCAGCAACTGTTGCTTAACTGGGAAAAACTAACGCAATTCAAAGTTATACTACAGCAAATGAAGGATGGTTACCAAATCCTGGATAAAGGGTATAACACTATCAAGAATATTTCTGAAGGAAGTTTCAGTTTGCATAAAACTTTCCTCGATGGTTTACTCGAAGTGAGTCCGCTGGTTAAAAAGTATAAAAGAGTGGCTGATATTATTGAATACCAGGTCAGGATCATTAAAGAATACAAAAGTGCATTTGAGCAATTTAAAAAGGATAAACAGTTCACAGCAGCTGAAATTGAAGTTATCCGAAAGGTGTATGTGAATTTACTAATAGCGAGTGTAAAAAATATTGACCTTTTGACGCTCGTGGTCACATCCGGTGAATTGCGAATGAGTGATGGTGAACGATTAGAAGCTATTGATGAAATTTATAACGGGATAGTGGATCAATATACATTCCTAAACGAGTTCAATAATAATACGGCGATCCTTTCCATTCAACGGGAGAAGGAAAAGATGGATATCGATCTGATGAAAAAGGTTCATGGTTATTAATTATTGTCTCAGAAAATAAAGTTAGTGTGTATGAGGAGTTCAGTGAGAGTGATTTTCATATTAATCGTATTAATGGTACCCTATTTTGCAGAAGCACAAATTGCAGGGCGTATCCGTAGTTTGAATGAAGTACTGGATACACTTTATTCTGATATGATGCCGCTGTGCAGCCGGTTAATTGGTGTTGGCCGCGGCATCGCCGGATTTGCCGCGACCTGGTATATCGCAGCAAGAGTATGGGGACATATTGCAAGAGCTGAGCCCGTTGACTTTTATCCCTTGTTCCGACCCTTTGTGCTAGGCTTTGCTATCCTGATATTTCCATCAGTAATACAGTTGATCAATCAACTGATGAAGCCGACCGTTACAGGAACTGCACAAATGGTGACCGACTCTGACAAGGCAATTGAACAGCTCCTTAAAATGAAAGAGGAAGCTATTAAGACTACTGCTTACTGGCAGATGTATGTAGGAGAGGATGGGGGAGGTGCGAGAGATAAATGGTACAAATATCATTACGGCGATAAGAGTGAAGGCTGGTTAAAGACCATCAGTAACGATATAAAATTTGCGTTCGCGAAGTTCTCTTATAACTTAAGAAACTCGATCAAACAATGGATGGCTGAAATATTGAAAATTTTGTTTGAGGCCTCAGCGCTTTGTATCAACACCATCCGCACTTTCTATTTAATTGTACTGGCGATACTTGGACCGCTCGTATTTGGTATCGCTGTCTTTGATGGTTTCCAGCATACATTGACTGTATGGATTGCACGCTACCTGAATATTTTTTTGTGGTTGCCAGTCGCCAACATCTTTGGGGGTATCATGGGAAAGATACAGGAGAATATGCTGAAGGAAGATCTGCAACAGATCGCAACCAATGGCGATACATTTTTTTCAACGACCGATACTGCGTACCTGATCTTTATGATCATCGGTATCATCGGGTATTTCACCGTGCCATCAGTCGCCAATTATATTATACATGCAGGTGGTGGTAATGCGCTGCTTCAAAAAGTTACGAATATAATGAGTATGTCAACCCGTTCAACAGTTTCGGGTTCTGTTTCGATGACAAGAGATGCACTCGGTGGTGCTTACAATAAAGTTACGTCGAGCATGGCTGACAGCGGCTCATCAGGTGGTTATTTCAAAGACAAAATTGAAGGGAATAAGAAAATTTAAGATAGATGTTTCAAAAAATGAAAAATATTGATTCGGCTTTCAGGCAGATGCGATCTTTCTCCTTTGCTTTTTTGGTCGCCTGTGTTTTGCTTACAAGTTTTGTTATTTATAAAAGTTTCAACGTAGCATCAGAAGCGCAGCAACGCGTTTTCATTTTGGCCAATGGAAAAGCGCTCGAAGCCTATTCAGCGGACAGGAAAGATAATGTAAAGGTGGAAGCAACAGACCACGTAAAAATGTTTCACTTTTATTTTTTTACGATGGACCCTGATGATAAAGTTATTAATAGCAATATTAATAAAGCATTATACCTCGCAGATGGCTCTGCCAAGGAACAGTACGATAACTTAAAAGAGAACGGATACTATACGAATCTTATTTCTGGGAATATCAGCCAGGAATTACAAAGTGACAGCATCCTGATCAATACCAATGAATATCCTTATCACTTCAGGTATACAGGTGTGCAGAAAATAATACGACCGACATCTATTGTAACGAGGAGCCTGATCACAGAAGGACAACTCCGGAATGTAACAAGGTCGGATAATAATTCACATGGGTTTCTTATCGAGCGGTGGAGGACACTAGAGAATAAGGATATTAAAATTGAGGATAGGCAGTAGCAGAGAAAAAGGAAAAGTATGTTTAGAAAAGCGAAAGTGCATAAAGAAAATGTTGTGCAAGATAGGGTTGCAAGTAAAATTGCCAGCAGTTTTATTAAGATCCAAGTTCTGTTCACCAAAGTAATGAACAAAATTTTTTCAGATATGGATGTAAAAAAAATGAAATTATTCCTGTTAACCTTTTGCGTATTCAGTGGGGGATTCAGTATTTACCTGGTGGTGAATGCTCTTGTTTCCAAACCTGTGCCAGCGATCAGGATCGATACTGTAAGTGTACCTAAACATATTGATAAAGCTGGTGATGAAATAATGGAAAATTTCATACCCGAAGAAATTTACCGGCAGATACAGGAATATAAACAATACATGGATAGTCTCGGGTTACCTATTGCAAAAAGTTTGCTCGATAGTATGAAAGTGCTGGAGGGAATTTATGAAGAACAACAACGATAAAAAAAATGTGACTATGAATAAAAGTGTGAAGGAACAAAGATTGTTATTGATGTTGCCCTTGTTGGTAATACCATTTTTAACGATGGCTTTCTGGGCTTTGGGTGGAGGCCGTGGGAAAGCAGAAACAAATGTGAGCGCAAAGGGACTGAATTTAAAGTTACCTGATGCAAAGTTCAAGGAAGAGAAGTTAAGAGATAAGCTTGACTTTTATGATAAGGCAAGCAGAGATTCATTGAAGCTGGATGAATGGATGAAGAACGATCCGTACTTTAAAAAGGATACGGGCCTCAATGCATTTTATGGCGATGAACTCCAGGAGCTCGCCGGCACCACCGCAAAGAAATATAATCAAAGGCTCAATGTATCACCTTATGAAGTTACAGAAGATAACCCTGAAGAAAAGGTGTTGAGAAAATTAAAGTTGCTGGAAAATGAAATTTCAAAGAAAGGGGATGTAACGCCCGATAAAGGTAAGGATGATGATCTTTCTAAAGAAGTGGAACGGCTTGAGGCAATGCTGAAAGTGAAAGATACTGGTTCGGATGAAGATCCTGAGATCAAACAACTGGAAGGAACACTCGATAGAATCCTCGATATACAGCATCCGCAACGTGTGAAAGAACGGATGAAAGAAAAGTTGAAGATGAATAGTGATAATGTGTTTGCTGTTTCAACAGAGCAAGGAACCGGTGATCTTACAAAAGGATTTTATGGTGTGAGTAATGCAAGTGAAGTTACTGAGCAAAACCTTATTGAAGGTACAGTTCATGGAACACAGGTTATCGTAACTGGCGCCGTTGTTAAATTTCGACTCGACCGTGATATTTATATCAATGGTCAATTGATCCCCAAGGATAATTTTATTTCAGGCATTGCAACGCTCGAAGGAGAAAGAATGAAGGTCGAAATTAATTCCATCACCAGTCGTAAGAATTTATATGCTGTCAAGCTCGAAGTGCATGATATGGATGGGCTCCCAGGTATTTATATTCCCGGAGCGATCACGCGCGATGTTGCCAGGCAATCAGCCGATAATAGTTTATCCATTATGGATATGCCTTCGGTTGATCCTTCTCTTAAGGCACAGGCTGCACGAACAGGGATAGGTGCTATTAAAAGTTTATTCTCAAGGAAATTGAAGTTGGTGAAGGTGACGATCAAAGGTGGTTACAAGGTATTTTTTAAAAATAAAAATTAAGTTATGAAACAATTAATTCCATTACTTCTTATCTGCAATGTTGCTTTATCGCAACAACCTCTTGCGATCACTACTGACAAAACGAGCAGTCTGATCTTTCCTTTCCCTATTAAGTATGTAGACAGGGGTACAAATGATCTGCTCGTACAACCCTTGAAAGAAAATGATAATATCCTGATGGTGAAAGCTGCGGCAAAACAATTTAAAGAAACGAATTTAAGTGTTGTTACAGGCGATGGCAGTGTTTATTCGTTTACTGTAAACTATAAAGAACGGCCATCTGAATTCATTTATCATCTGCCTGTCAACCGAAAGGCAAGCATAGCTACCTATGCCAATGCAATTTTAGATAATAAGCCATCGATACGTGTAATGCGTGTAGAAAAGTATGGAATAAAGGCGAGCATCATTGGTATCTATATCAAGGATGATGTAATTTTTTACCAGCTGTTATTATGCAATCATTCTCCACTTGATTATGATATCGATGTACTTCGCTTTTTTACCAAAGACAAAAGAAAAACTAAACGGACAGCGGTCCAGGAGAATGATCGTGTTCCTTTATACACTGCCGGAAATAAAAGTAAAGTTAAGGCTCATGATTTTTCTGTTGTCGTAGTGGCACTCGAAAAGTTCACGATCCCTGATGCAAAGTTTTTGGGTGTACAGATCATGGAAAAAAATGGAGGACGTCATTTTCAACTGAAGATAAACAATGGGCATATCATGAAGGCAGTGCCATTGCCGGAGTTGAGATAGGTGAAAGGGGAAAAGTGAGACGTGAAAAGTGAGACGTGAATGGTGAATGGTGAATGGTCAATAGTGAAAGGTGAAATGTGAAACGGGAAAAGTGAGACGTGAAAAGTGAAACGTGAAAAGTGAAAAGTGAAAGGTGAAACGGGAAAGGAGAAACTGAAATTTATAAAAATTAAAATTTGTCAATTATGAATGAAAAGAATTTAACGTACCTGGAAAAAAACCTGCTCTATGCAGGATTTGGTGAAACGCTGAACGCTCAACTTGCTGCGGAAGTTAAAAAGCAAGAGCCAGAGTTTAGTTTGAAACTGGAAACTGAAGTCAACAAACAGCCGGTAAAGGTCGAACTCTATTTTAAAAAGTCAACCGAAACAGACATGTACTTTTTTAATAAGTACGATGTACAAATGAAGGTAGACAGAGATAACCAGCAAATGCAGCAGGCCTTCTATATTAATAATGGCCATGGTCTCACTTTGAAAGAAGCTTATAATCTTCTAAATGGTCGTGCCGTGCATAAGGAGTTGGAAAATAAAGAAGGGGAGAAGTATAAGGCCTGGGTGAAGCTTGACTTCAGTGAAAAAGATACCCAAGGAAATTTTAAAAGACAGCAATTTCATGAGAATTATGGTTACAATGTCGCCGATGCTCTTGCGAAATACCCAATCAAAGAATTGCTGGATGAAAAGCAAAAAGAAGATCTTATAAAGTCTCTCCAAAAAGGTAATGCTCAGATCGTCACATTTGAAAAGAATGGTACTGCGGAAAAGCTATACGTTGAGGCTAATCCACAATTCAAGGCAGTGAATGTCTATGATATGAAGATGCAGCGGGTGGACAAACAGGAACTCGCTGAGAAGTATGGACAAACTTTGAATGGTAATGTAAAGGAAATGCAATCTTCAAAACAAAGTACGAAGGTGGATAAGAGTGATGATGATGCTCCGGATCAAAGTAAAAAAAAAATAAAAAGGGGTAAACGACAAAAGATCTCCTAGATGTATTTGAAAGTACTGGAAGGTTTTATGTTAGCAGTGGCGGAGGATCACAGGATTCACCCGGCGCATATCAGTTTATATGTTACACTGTTTTGCTTATGGAAGCAACAGCAGTATAAAGGTATGATCGATATGCGCCGGGATGAATTAATGAAGATGGCAAGGATCGTTGGAAGAGGAACGTACCAACGATGTTTAAGAGAATTGCATTCGGCTGGTCATATTAATTATCAACCTACGTTTAACAGGTTTGAGAATTCAAAGATCGCGATCGTTACCAGGTAAAGCTGTTGCATTGGGTGCAGCGCGCACCATTTTTGTGACGCGCAGTTTGTAAAAAATGAAGGTATGGTGAAGAAGTATGAAAGAACCGTGATGAAAGCCGTTGCATTATGTTTTAAACCATATCTAAAACCAGAGGAAGCGATGATCTATTGCAATCTCGGCCGAACACAGTTGAATAAGAAATGCGAAGACTACGGGATCTATAAGAATGAAAGCGGTTACTACAAAAAAGAAGAGCTGGATAAGATGCTGTCCGGGCAGCCTTCAGAAATTGAGATAAAAGCAAAGCAGGTGAGGATGAGATTCAGGTGAGAATCGGAAGAAGTCAAGACCTAGATTTGAGAGACTTTTACAACGGAGTTTTCCACTAGTATTTTCGCCCAAAAAAAATTATTTTAGCTCTCATGAAACTGGCTGCTATAATGATTTCTTTCATTGCTTTCACGTCTTTGCCTGCACAAACTATCTACACCGTTGCGGGTAATGGTACCATCAATAACTCAGGCGATGGTGGACCCGCTATTTATGCAGCTTTAAGTGATATGGGTTCTTGTTATCCGGCCTTCGACTACCTGGGAAATATGTACATCGCCCAGAATTTTAATAATACGATTCGAAAGATCGATGCAGCGGGCATCATTACTACCATTGCAGGATCAGATGCGATCACAGGTTATACCGGCGATGGAGGACCTGCAGTGAATGCGCTCATTCGCCATCCTTCTGCGATTGCCATTGACAATAACAATAATATTTATTTTGCTGACCAGTTGGGGACTGTAATCAGAAGGATCGATCCTGCCGGTATAATCACTACCGTGTCGGGTCAGGTTACAAGCAACTGTGCTGTTGGTGATGGTGGACCTTTGTTACTTGCAAGGTTTCGTGCAATAGCCGCATTAAGCTTCGATGCATCAAATAATTTGTATATATCGGACAACGGATGTCATACGTTAAGAAGAGTAAGTGCGGGTATTGTCACAACAATTGCTGGTAATGGTACGATTGGATATTCCGGTGATGGTGGTCCTGCAATAGCCGCACAACTAGCATTTCCAGGAAAAGTAGCTATTGATAATCTCGGTAATGTTTATATTCCAGATGGACAAAATCATCGCATTAGAAAAGTGACTAATTCGGGGATCATCACAACCATTGCAGGCACCGGGGTGCAGGGTTACTCTGGAGATAATGGCCCTGCAACATCGGCGCAAATTAAATTTCCCGGATCGGTAATTATTGACAATGCAGGCAACCTCTTCATGGGCGATGACAATGCTGTTATCAGGAAAATCAATGCAGCCGGTATCATCACCACTTATGCGGGCAGTGGCACATGGGGTTATGAAGGTGATGGAGGCCCGGCAATAGCTGCCAATATGCAATTCACTGAAGGCAGGATCAGCATCGATCATAATGATAATATTTATTTCGCCAATCAACACGTAGGGAATGTAATAAGGAAGATATCTAATTGCATAATGGCCACAATCGATCAGCAACCCTCTACAGCCATAATATGCAGTGGGTGGAATGCTTCTTTTAGTATCAGTGCAACTAATATCACAACTTATCAGTGGCAGGTGCAAACAGTTCAAGGCAGTTGGGTGAACTTAAATAACGATGCTATGTATTCGGGTGTGAATACAAACATTCTTTCAATAACGGCCGCGACCGCAAACATGAGCAATTACGGGTATCGTTGTGTTGCAAGCAATAGTTGCGGTGCAATTTTTTCCCGAGAGGGTTTATTACACATCCCTGCTACGCTCACTCCTTCCGTTTCCATCGTAGCAAACACTTCAACTATCTGTACGGGCCAGCAGGTCGTTTTCAATGCGACACCACTTAATGGAGGATCAGCACCGGTATATCAATGGATGAAGAACGGGATACCTGTCGGTTCAAACAGTAGTACGTATTCAGATAATACTTTTCAGAATGGTGATGTTGTTAACGTTACAATGGTTTCAAACGGCACTTGTCTCACAACTTCAACTGCAGTCAGTAACTCCATTACATTAAGTGTTAATGTTCCCGTCATAGTTGGCATCACCGTTGTTGCTTCAGCAAATAATGTTTGCTTTGGAACCCCCGTTACTTTTACAGCAACTGTGACTAATGGGGGTACTTCACCAGCCTATACATGGTTCAGGAATGGTACAAATCTTTTCCTGAACTCACCAACCTATACCGATAATACATTGACAGACGGAGATCACGTGTTTGGTGTTGTCGGATCAAGTTTACCATGCTTAGTCTCACCCGTTGTGCCGAGCATTCCTATTCAAATGCATATCATAGCTTCGGTAACTCCTTCCATAACCATCAGCTCTAATGTAGTCGATATTTGTCGTGGAGGCCAGGTCAATTTCATTGCATCAGCGATGAATGTCGGAACGACGCCAAGTTATCAGTGGTATAAAAATGGTGTACCAGTCGGAAACGGGTTAGTTAATTACGCCGATAACAGTTTTGTCAATGGAGATGTTGTCACTTGTAAGCTGAGTACCACCGGATCCTGTCTGACTACTACGGAAGCTACAAGTAATGCAGTGATGATAACAGTACATCCTGATGTTGTTGTAAATTTAGATCAGTCTAATTCATTATGTGCAGGTGATAGCAGGATTTTGAATGCCGGAAACTTCTCATCCTATAGCTGGAGCACAGGTGTTACGACACAGTCAATCACGGTGAATGCTCCCGGCACTTATTCTGTAACAGTAACCGATGATAAAGGTTGTGTGGGAACCGGTAGTACAACCATCACGACATTATTACCATCACCATCCGGTTTCATGCAGGCCGATACAAGCATTTGCGAATACAGTTCGCTCGTGTTGCAATCACTTCAGAATTTTTCCAGCTATAACTGGAGCACGGGTTCCGTGACCAAATCAATTACCATTACACAAGCGGGGCAGTATTGGTTAGAAGTTCGCGATAATAATGATTGTGTTGGTAAAGAATTTATAACAGTGGTACCGAAGCAATGCATGAAAGGGATCTTTGTTCCTTCGGCATTCACTCCAAACAACGATGGAAAGAATGATCTGATCAAACCCATCGCCTATGGAAATTTGGTTTCATACAAATTCAGCATCTTTAATCGCTGGGGCCAATTGGTATTTCAAACGTCCGATGCAGGCCAGGGATGGAACGGAATTTTCAAAGGGATTCCGCAGCCCAGCGACACTTTCATCTGGACCTGCAGTTATCAGTTTTCGGGTGAACAACCCAAACTCGTAAATGGTAGTTTTGTTTTAATACGATAAGCGGGGAGAAATGAGTTACTGTTTGCTTATGGTTATTGATCCTTCGAGAGGAACCATTCTTTTAATTGGTGACCCTTATTGACGACGAGGGGACGGATATGCCGTATTCGTATTTAAAAAATGATCGCACCCGTTTAAAATCATACTACTGGCATGTCCATTTGTTTTTTATTCTAAAATCTTTATCTTAGAACTGTCGCGTCATTACTCACCCGTTGTTTTAGCATATTCTTCTGGTTAGGTAGCATATCTAAAGATTATTGATCGTTTGTGATAGAATTATCAAAGTTGTGTTATGCGCACTAGTTAATTAGTGGCTGTATCATACAGGATAACCAAAACTATTTTCATGAAAAAGAATCTAAGAAAAGCAGCTGCAGTAGTTTACGCTTCCACCTTCTTTACAAAATTATTTTTATTTTTCTTCCTTTGTCTGGCTTGCATGCATGCGAAGGCACAAAACCAAAAATACAAACCTGTTGTGTTGGACAGTGGTGCTGTGATCGTTTTTTCGCCGGACCTAAGATTAAAGACGGGACTCGAAGGAACTATTGAAATTATAGCATCATTCAAAAACCTCTCAAGCGTTAAAAAATCAGTTTATACAATTCTTCTAAATGGTAATGACGTACAACAACAATACAGTGTTTCAATAAAATCTGATCTGAGTACTATTCATTTTTCAAATGGAATCACCACTGCAGCCTGGTTTTTACCATACAAGGATGCAAATTTTCACCAGTTAGTATTTGTAACACAAAAGGATCGTACAGATTTTTATTGTGACCAGAAAAAAATAACACCTAAGTCATCGTTGGCAAAAGTAAGGTATGGTCCACGCTATGATTTCAAGAACGAACTTCGTATTGGTGATGAAGAGAATGAAGATTTGCAGTTCAGCATAGCAACATTGCGGTTATGGCATAAAAAACTAACAGTGCCGGAAATGCAAAAAACGTCATTGAATTATGGAGCGCCACGTAAAGGCATTGTTGCCGACGATTCATTATTCACCGGCTTGAATGGTTATTCCTTTTTTACTTCTGAAACGGAATCTTTTTTTTACACAAGCCCGGATATCTCTGTTACTCCTTATGCCGGTGTGGCACACGGCAACTATTACGTTTATATGAATGACGACACTAAGTCACATTTATCCACTGAGATTGTTTCATTGCTGATCAACAAAAATCCGATGGGGGCAGGGCCTCTTATACCTATACTCGCAAAAACAAAAAATGGGTCTTTAAGCGATACCTCCTTTGCATATACGCAAGCAATATCAAAAAATATTTTTATCACAAGTGGTTTTGATACAACAAATTTCCCGATCGTCTCAGGCCGTTTTCGTGATTTTATGAAAAATCCTTCACTGCCGCCAGCAACCACGATCGATTCGTTGCCGATAAAAGATCGCTCGATCAGGCGGATGTTTGGCACCTATAATGGTAGCCATATCATTGCACTCAATTTTGTAACAAGTTCAAATGATACGATAGTTATTTGTAGTGGTAAACCGGGAGGGCTTCAACAGACTTTTTGTATCGACATACCACGTTACTCAGATTTCCGCGGTTTTATCCTCAGGCAGGACAGTATGTTGAATTCAATTGCCTTTCTATACTCAAATGATATCTATGCCGTCGATGACTTTACAATGCTCAATCGAATCAGTGCATCTGGTCATTGGCTGGCAGAAGGACAAACACCACCTAAACGAATAGAAATAAGTGATACTTCCCACTTCGCAAATGTCCATGGCAACTATTCAGCAGCTCCCGTGTATACCATTATGGATATGATCCAGGATTCAGTGTATATTTTGTATGTGGACAATAGCGCTGACAGTGCGAACAGTTTTTTCACAATGACCAAAAGCAAGTTTTCCACTTTCAAAAAGAAAACCGAGCTCAGTGCATCCGATTCTTCATTAATAAAACGATTTACTAATGAAGACTGGGCATATATCGATGGTAATGCAACTGTGACGGCCAACCAAACGGGAGTCACCATTTATCCGCAGGATATCAACATTGCAAGTTTGCCCTTGCAACTGGTAAGACCTCAGGTGAAGGAATCTTCATTTGGAGATAAGATCGCATGGGGAGGCACATTCAGTCAGGATCAACGACCCGCACTGAGCAAAGCCAATTTTGTTGGCTATAATATCCTGACAATGGATCCCACCAACTTTCAAAAAGATATTTATAGTTTTAAAGAGATCTTTGCCTACCCGAAAGAAGGCAGCTACGATTATTATACCACCGATAACCGTATTATCGTTCCCAGTGGATTATTATATCGCAACGATAATGTAGGTATTGAGAAAATGAAATCTTTTACGGCAGATTCTACAATGGAATATTCTAATGGCTGGGGAATTAATGTCGGCGCCAATGTGGGGGTACCTGAGGTATTTTCTTTTTCAGAAAATGTGCGGTATCAGCAGGAACAAAGCCAGGCATTTAGCGGAGGTTATTCAAAATCTGTTGCAAGAACTGTAGTGGGGAAATATGCCCTTGTACTTGATAAGGGCACAATGCTACTATCGAACGGATTCAGGAATGCTGTCAGCAGGCTTCGCAATGATTTTGTCAATGGACTGATCCCCGACTATTGGGGATTCGTTAAAGAGTTCGGTACGCATTATGCGTATGCTATCACTTATGGTGGCATGGCATTCCTGGAAGTAACTTCAAAATTTACCGATCGTGACAGCGCCCAGTCCAGGTCCCTGGCTATAGAAGCGAAAGCAGAAGGCATAATCGAAGGTCTCTCGTTAGGCGGTTCCATTGGTTATTCTCAACAGTTTTCTACATCAGGCAGCAAAACAACTGATGCACAACATGTGAGATTTGGCACCTTTGGCGGAAGCATGTCTACCGGTCAATCCTGGTCATTGCAACAGGGAGAAGAGGTTCCGATTCTCATGGACCTTCGTCCAATTTGGGATCTGTTTAGTCCAACATTTTTTGATGACCCCGCCATTTGGTCCTCCATGCGAGGCGCATTAGAACAAACAATCCTTAACAAAGGCATTTTTAAGGACAGTTTAATTCCATGTCCTGTGATTGACAGCACAATATTAACAGTTGAATTATCCCACCCCTTGGAAATGGGCTCAGGATACCATATTGGCTATCTAACTAACAAAAATGATACGGTGGAATTCGAAATGGATAAGGCTGATACATTGTTAATCCTTCCTTTCGGATCAAAGAACATATACACCTATGCTTACAAGTATGGAGTTCGTACCCCAAATTATCCATATAATCCCGCCTGTTGGGACCCGCAAATGAAAGTGATAATTTACTTTGAAGGTTACAATAACCGTACTTATAAAACTCTTAGAAAATGAAATTTACGATAATAGCATTTTTGTGTGTGATCGTTATGCTCTGTTTCCATGCCCAGGGACAGACGATCATTGACGCTAAAACCAAGAACACTACTGCGCCAAAAACTGCGAAAGATGACGACATTAAAACATCCTATGAGGCCAAAAAGAAAAAAGACGAAAAAGGAAAAGAAAAGCAGGGAGAGAAAAGAAAACGAGATCAGGAAGATGCAGACGATAAAAGTACCTCGACTAAAAGACCCCGGATCGATGATACCCAGGCCAATGATCAGCTGAAAATAAAAGAGCCCGGACTTGAAAGATTGGATGATGCAGATATCCTACGCATAACCGAAGCGAAGAATATGCTTGCGATGGATAAAATCCTGAGAGATCTTAAAAAAGCCGGAAAAATAACCGGAGATGAACGAGGAGGATATGCAGCAACTGTTAAGACAACCGAACCAACAGATTTCTCAGGACGAAGGGATATACAATCAATGCGTCATCTCATTACTAACTTTTATTATTTGTCCGGAACAAATGATCAGAAAAATAAACTGCCTGTAGAGTTTCAGCTAATGCGTCTCCGAAATAAGAATGGGGAAGAAAAATTTTTCATTGCTAGCAATAGCAGACGCTCACTTAATAATATTGAATCGACTTTTGATCTCTCCCCGGATGAGATCCTTCAGGAACTCACACAGGACTTTTCAAGTTTGGCCCCTAACAGTGTTGTGGAAGACCGAATAAAAAGATTCCAGCAGCGATTGGCCGAGATTTATTTTTATCCTGAAGACGACGACGAATTTACCGAGGGACGTGATTTTCTTCATGACATTTTGAATGCAATGCAGGATGACAATAAAATGATACTTGATCTGGTCAGAAAACCTACAAAAGAACTTTTGAGTGATCCGTTGAAGAATATTATCGAGAATAAAAGCAACTCCTTTTTTATTGTACATGGCCAAAATAACCTTCACGCTGAGATGAAGTTTATAAAAATGCTGGAGTTTATGCAGGAGGAAAACCCTCGCGTACTTGATGATTGTACGATAGACATTATAGGCACACGCCGTCCTTGCTCTGGTTGCAAGGGTACCCTGCAATATTTTTCCGAAAAACAAAAAAAAGATGATCACTCCGATCATGTCTGCGAATTAAACTTTACTCCTGAACAAGGCAGGGCATGGACGCAATCATTGCTTCAACTTGTTAGCACGGCAAGTGACAAGAAGCTATTGATTCCGATTGTCAGGTTGCTATTTGAAACAACGTACAAAAGCTCTGAAGGTGCCTGGAATAATGATGAGCGTTCAGATGATGATTTTTACGACGAAATGGATATTGACGGAAAAGATGAGAAAGACCAATAATGAACTTTGCGCCTTCTATCAACGGGTGGCTAGGCGACCAATTAATGTGGGACAAATGTCAATTGCATTGCTTTCATTGTAAGCGACCCTCAAACTGTCAGGTCATGAAATTATTTCAGGCGAAAAAATGGCACTCAGATATAATTTTATCCACAAAATCAAGGGCTTAAGATTCCAGTCTCGGGCACACAAAAAAAAGCAATCTTTTAAAGATTGCTTTTTTTATTCTTGGTGTCTGTATTTATTTGACCCAATTACTTCCAAATACAATATAGTAAGCCCATGTACCCGGACCATGAGCTACATCGATCCCTGCTCTCAATTTGAATTTTCTTGCTATCAAATAACGAAAACCGGTTCCATAACTCCATACCCAATCAGCAGCATCAAATTTATTCCAATCATTAAATGCTTTTCCTGCCCCGGAAAACCCCATAAGACTCCAGCGGGGTTTAATATCCCAACGCATTTCGATCTCTGAAAGAAGAGCTGTATTGCCCTGGTAACGTAATGCGGGTATTCCACGCATAGTAATATAGGGAAGCATATAAAACGGAGCGTCATTAAGAACCTGTTGTCCGTCAATCCGGAGCCCTGCTACTATTTTTTTTGAAACGGGTGTATACGCATACATGTACATGTTCAGTTTCCAAAAATCATAATCACTTCCAAGAAAATTGTCGGAAATGACAGCATCAGTATGAAGTTTTATTCCTTTGTCAGGAGTAAAAATATTATCCCTGCTATCCAATTCTACGATCCCTCCCAATTGACTTACGACCCGATCAAGTTCCAATGACTTTGCTACTGAGTTAAGAATCGTATCTCCTTTATAACTGGCATCAACCTTAACAAAAAGATATTTTAGCCCTGCATACCAATGAGAAAAACCAATTCTTTTAGTTGCCTGCAGCAAAAGAGGCATAGTTTTTAAATTAAACTTCAACTCTTTTTCACCCAATTGAGAAAGAGTTTTATAAAATGACACATTTATATTAGCATAGGCACCGCCAATCACATATTTGATCCTGCTCTTGATAAGAATACCAGAACGAAAAGCAGCGAGGGCCCATGTGTTGTTAACAGTATATAATGCAAGGCCGCCAGTTATATCCGGAGCTACATGAGTTGTTACCAGTTGTCCTTTTATTGAATCCTGGTAAGGATGATTTTTGTTTATAAACACCGGGATCATTGCCCCGCCGAATCCGCCGACAGCCGGCTCTGTAATGATCAAAGGAATTGGGATAAAACCATTTGCATCGATAAGATAATCACTCATATCAAATTTCTTGTCCAAAGAATCTTTTAGCGAGACATGCTTCTTTTGGGCAAATGTGAATGAGCATCCAAATAACGTAATAAAAAATAGCAAGCTATTTTTTATGCCAACGATCATGCTGAATAGGTTTAATTTTTTTCATAGACCTTCTCGCCACCTAAAAAAGTCTTCACCACTTTTATTTCCAATAATTCTTTTTCATTGGCCTTCATCAGGTCTTTATCCAATATTATAAAGTCTGCAAACTTTCCTTTTTCAAGAGAACCTTTTTCATGCTCTTCAAAATTTGATTTGGCTGCCCAGATGGTCATGCCACGCAGTGTTTCTTCACGGCTCAGTGCATTTTCAATTTGGTAACCATTCTCCGGCCAGCCCTTTGCATCCTTGCGTATCACAGCTGCATAAAAAGTTTTAAAAGTGGAAATATCTTCAACAGGAAAATCTGTTCCGAGTGGTATCCATCCATTTTGTTTCATCAGGTCTTTAAATGCATAAGCTCCTTTTACTCTTTCACTACCCAACCTGTCACCGGCCCAGTACATATCGCTGGTAGCATGTGTTGGTTGTACAGAAGGAATGATAGAGTTAGCTCCAAACAAATTAAAATCATTTTTATTTACTACCTGTGAATGTTCAATCCGCCAGCGCAGATCATTTTTTCCTTTCAGATATTTAGCATAAATATTTAAAATAGTACGGTTGCCACTATCGCCAATAGCATGTGTACACATTTGAAAACCTTTATTGTAAATGCGGTTTGCCACCGAATCAAAATGTTCTGGATTACTTAATAAAAATCCATAATGCTTAGGTTTATCGCTGTATGGTTCCAATAAACATGCACCTCTTGAACCGAGTGCACCATCGCCATACACTTTAAAGCTTCTTACATTTAGCCGGTCAGTTTTTATAGCGCCGCTTTTTTCCAGGTAATCATAATTGGATGGTTCATCACTCAGCATTACATACAAACGCATTTTCAGTTCACCCTTGCTTTGCTGGGTTTTTATTTTCTCTACAGATGCAGCACTTAAACCGCAATCATCAATTGTTGTGAGTCCAACTGCAAAACAGTTTTCTTCGGCTTGTTTAACAGCTTTTAGTATCTGCGCCTCTGAGTTGCGGCTTATTTTGGCTGACACTACATCAATAGCATTATCAATTAAAATACCGGTTAGCTTTCCATTTTTTACTTCCACTTCACCACCAGTCATTTTATCGCCGGGTTTTACACCTGCTTCTTCCAATGCTTTTATGTTTGCAATGGCAGCATGTCCATCTATTCTCACGAGCAATACAGCCCGGTCAGGAAATAGTTCATTCAGTTTATCATTAGTTGGAAATTCTTTCATTGCCCAGTCATTCTGATCCCAGCCGCGGCCAACAAGCCAGCCTTCTTTATTATCTGCTGCAAATGTTTTTAATTTTTCCAACGCATCCTCCCAACTGGTAGTGCCAACAAGGTTAGCTCTTGTGAGTGATTCAGCATAACCCATAAAGTGGGCATGTGCATCAATAAAACCCGGATAGATGAATTTTCCTTGTGCATCTAATTGTTCCTTTGCATCATACGATTTTTCCAGTTCATCTTTTTTACCAGTAGCAATTATTTTACCCGCACTCACCACCATTGCTTCTGCTGTGGAAAAAGCAGAATCAACGATATAAATAGTTGCATTGAATACAAGCAAGTCGGCTTTTTCTTTTTGAGAACATGAAATAAGTGTAACAAATAATATTGCCGCCGTAAATAATTTTTTCATAATCATCTTTTTAAAACCTATTAGTTGTGGTTTTTTAGTTTTTAAATTTCTCCGGATGTTGTTTATTAAAATCTGTTTTATCCTGGTATGCTTTCGCAGCGGCTAAGATAGTGGCTTCATCATATAAATTTCCAATCAATGTTATACTTTGCGGAGAACCGGTTTGGTTAAACCCGACCGGCATCACAACAACCGGATGACCGGTAAGATTGGTCAATGCCAGTTGTCTTCCTGAGAATGTAGGAATGATCACCACATCATAATTTTTCATGAATTCATTAAATGCTTTACAAAGCTGGTAGCGGTAGCGGTTGGCATTAATATACTCAACGGCCGGTATCATTTGTCCGCTGCGAAAACCATTAGGCCAGAAAAAACGATCCTGTCTTTCCACCAGGTCATCACGATTTGTTCTTGTAAGTTCATCAAATGCTGCTGCACTTTCTGCACCGAGAATGATGCTGATAAAATTTACAGGATATAAAACTGAATCCGGGAATTCAACAGGGGTCAGGTTTGCACCGATCGAACGATAAACATCCAGTACTTTCTGAGGAGCTGCATCTGCAGGCAATCTTTTAAAATAATTTTCAGCATAAGCAACTCTAAGTTTTGTAAAATCAGCCACACCATTATAGTTAAAAGGTTTGTCAACTGCACCGGGGTCTTTACCATCCGTTCCTTTAATATAATTAAAAACGATAGCGGCATCTTCAGCACTGCGACAAATAGGCCCTGCTTTATCGAGGCTCCAGCAAAGCACCATTGCCCCGCTGCGGCTGATCGATCCAAATGTTGGTCGCAAACCTGTTACCCCGCATCTTGTGGAAGGAGAAACGATTGAGCCCAACGTTTCTGTTCCGATTGCAAACGGTAACAAACCGGCTGCAGTTGCAGATGCAGACCCGGCAGATGAACCGCTTGAACCTTCATTCAGGTTCCATGGATTTTTTGTTTCACCACCAAACCATTTATTGTTTTGTGCTAATGCACCCATCGAAAGCTTTGCACATAATACGGCACCGGCATCTCTTAATTTTTTATACACGTATGCATCTTCATCCACATACTGGTCTTTATAGGGTGTACTGCCCCAGGTAGTTTTATATCCTCTCACAGCAAACAGATCTTTTAACCCATAAGGTATGCCATGCAACAAGCCACGATATTTTCCTGCTTTCATTTCAGCATCGGCACGCATCGCCTGCGCTATTGCTGTATCTTCAGTTAATGTGATAACGCATTGCAATGTATCACCCCATTTTTTTAAACGTTCAATAAAAAACTTTGTCAACTCGAGTGATGTTATTTTTTTCTCTTTGATCAATCCTGCTAATTCAGGAATAGAATAAAATGCGAGATCGGGTTTGTTTTTCGGAACCTGCACACCATAGCGGATCGAAAGCTCAACTTTTTGAGCTGTTCTTTTTATTTCATTTCCAAAAGGTATAGGGCTGAATGCAAAAGGGTAGGGGATGTCGTTTGTCGGTAAAGTTTTATGCATGCCTTGGTACAGTTGCAGGTTGTTACGGATATTGCCGATCATTGAATCGGCCTCTGAGTCTGAATATTCAAGATCATACAGCATTGCTGTGCTGCGTAATAATTTTATTGTGTCTTGCTTTGTTTGTGCTTTTACAGTAACAAAAAACAATAACAGGAAAGCAGTAATATAAATTCTCATATTATAATTTTTGAGAATGACAAGTTAAGCTCAAATTTTCAGTTACAAACCTGCTGTTTGAAGTAATTGGCCACAGAGAACCCCAGAGGGAATGGAGTTTCACAGAGAATTGCTGCCTTAACTCCGTGCAACTCTTTTTACACTTCGTGGTTCTCTGTGGCCTGAAATTCTATATGAATTATTTCATTACCTTTTCGGGTAAAATAATTGCTATGAGAAAATTGTTGCCAGTAATAATTGTACTATCCATTGTTTCTGCATGTAACCAACCAAATAAGCCAAACAAAGATGGTAACCAGCCGGTATCCGCTTATTTCAATTATAGCGATAGTGGCGTTCAGATGGCCGGGATAAAAATGATCCCGATACAAACCCCTGTTGGAGATTTTAAAGTTTGGACAAAACGATTTGGCAATAATCCACGTATTAAAGTTCTATTGCTGCATGGCGGTCCTGCCGCCACAGGTGAGTATATGGAATGTTTTGAAAGTTTCTTTCCGAAAGAAGGGATCGAGTTTTATGAATATGATCAGTTAGGGTCTTATCGGTCGGATAAACCAACCGATAGCAGTTTATGGACAACAGATCGTTTTGTAGAAGAAGTAGAACAGGTACGCAAAGCAATTGGCGCCGATGCAACTAATTTTTATATACTCGGTAATTCATGGGGAGGAATTTTGGGTATGAGCTATGCTTTAAAATACCAGGATAATATGAAAGCATTGATCGTTGCCAATATGATGGCGAGCTGCCCCGAATATGGAAAATATTCTGAAGTGCTGGCAAAACAAATGGATCCGAAAGTGGTGGAAGAAATTAAAGCGATCGAGGCAAAAGGTGAATTTACAAGTCCGAGATATATGGAATTATTGACCCCTAATTTTTATAATGAACATATATGCAGGTTGAAAGAATGGCCTGAACCGGTAACCCGTTCTTTCAGTCATACGAATTATGAGATCTATAAAATGATGCAGGGCCCATCTGAATTTGGTATTGCAGGAAGATTAGCTAACTGGGATGTGAAAGCCCGACTGAAGGAGATAAAAATTCCTACCCTGATGATCGGAGCTAAACATGACACGATGGATCCTGAAGCAATGAAAGAACAAAGTACACTAGTGCAGAAAGGACGTTATCTTTATTGCCCCAACGGTAGTCATCTTGCTATGTACGACGATCAGCAGATTTTTATGAGCGGTGTGATACAATTTATCCGGGATGTCGATGGGGAGAACTTTAAATAACAATTCTATACTTAATGAGTGACTTGAACTGGAAAATTCTTAAATCCGAATATCTCTTCAGCGATCTGTGGTTTAAAGTAAGAAAAGATAAATGCGAAACACCTGGAGGAAAGATCATCGATCCTTATTATGTGTATGAATTCCCTACCTGGGTTACCGCAGTGCCTGTAACGGATGACGGAAGAATAATAATGGTGAAGCAATATCGTCATGCCTTAGGTGAAACCTGTATTGAAATTCCCGGCGGTTGTGTTGATGATACAGATAAAAATTTTGAAGAGGCAATTGCAAGAGAGCTGAAAGAAGAAACAGGCTATACATTCTCTTCATTTGAATATCTTGGCCCAACCTCTGCTAATCCTTCCACCAATAATAACCTCATGCATATGTTCCTGGCCAGGGGCGGCAAACTTACAAGTAAACAGGAACTGGATGGCAATGAAGAAATAGAAGTTGAATTATTGTCTGTAGATGAAGTGAAGCAATTGCTGAAAGATAAAAAGATTGTTCAGTCAATGCATGTTACCTGCATTATGTATGCATTGGAAAAAATGCATGAGCTAAAGTATTGACTTCTCCAACAAGAAACACACTCCCGCAAACAAGAATGAGATCGTCTTTATGAGCTTTATTTAAAGCATGTTTCAATGCCGTATTTACATCGGGATAAGCTTCTCCTTTCAAATTGAATTCCGCAGCTTTTTCTTTCAGTTGTTCAGCAGGCAATGCTCTGGGTATTTGAGCCTGGGTAAAATAATAACGAGCAGCATGAGGAAGGAGTGCTAAAACTTTTTCCACTTCTTTATCTTTAACAAAACCGGTTATAATATGCAGTTGACGATAAGTGGTGAGTTCAAGTTGCTGTACAATTTGTTTAATGCCATCTTCATTATGTCCTACATCCAATACAACAGTTGGATGTTCATGTATTAGTTCCCATCTTCCATGAAGCCCCGTGATCTTTTTTGTTTTGTGTAAAGCCTGTTTAATTACAGGCTCATCAATCTTGTAATACTTTTCACGCAAAACTGAACAGGCTTCAAGTACAGTTAATAAATTTTTAGATTGATAAATACCCGGCAGATCAAGATGATATTCTTTATGATCAGTTTTATTTTTCTCCTGTACTTCTGTGATCAGTTCATGTTTCTCCCATTTCCATTCTGTTGCACTTCTTTTTTCTGCTGCAAAATGTAATTCGCTATTTTTCTCTGCAGCTATTTTTTCAAATATGGGTTTAGTAACAGGGATCGTCTCACCAATAACAACCGGGATATTTTCTTTTATGATACCCGCTTTTTCAAAAGCGATCTCCTCCAGCGAATTTCCAAGTATATTCATATGATCCCAGCCGATATTTGTGATCACGGAAAGTTCCGGAGTAATAATATTTGTACTATCAAATCTTCCACCCAGCCCAACTTCGATCACAGCGATATCTACTTTTTGCTGTACAAAATATTCAAAAGCCATTGCAACAGTGATCTCAAAAAAGCTTGGTTCAATTTCTTCGATCAACGGTTTGATCCTTTCTGTAAACTCAATTACAAAATCCTTGTCGATCATTTCCAGTCTGCCCATACCAGAGCATTTAATTCTTTCCCTGAAATCTTTTAAATGTGGCGAAGTATATAATCCTGTTTTATAACCAGCCGAATGAAGAACAGCAGCCAGCATATGGCTTACAGAACCTTTACCATTTGTACCGGCAATGTGAACTGATTTAAATTTCTGATGCGGATTACCAAGAAACTCACAAAGCCGTAACGTATTCGTAAGGTCTTTCTTAAATGCAGCAGCGCCTATCCGGCTGAACATGGGCAGACGGGTAAACAAATAATCTATTGTTTGCTGGTAGTTCATTGTTCAGGCTTTTTGACAACTGCGATCTTAATGATACCAAATACAATTCCGATTCCGCAGATTATAGAACCAATGGTTATCATTTCATCGGCGCTTGGCCAATGCCTGATTTTAAACAATATGCCTGTAAAACGTATAAGGAAGCCTATAAGAAAAATAATTAACGGCCATCTTAAATAGTAAAGTCCATTCATCAAGCAAAAATAAGAATGGCATCCCGATTAATGAGATGCCATTTCAAATGAAATATTTCCTGAACCTATCCTTTGACTTTGAAATCAAATACTATTGTTGTTTTTGCACCTTCTGGATATTTAGGATAAGTCAATTGTGTTGCCCTGCGTTTTGCAATGTCAATTTGAGTTCTATTACTCAAAGTGGAACCTCTGGGTTGAAAAGTCGACGAGATTATTTTACCGTTAGCATCTACAACAATATCTAATGCTACCTTACCACTTTCATTAAAATCATCTTCAAAATTTGCTCCAGACATGCTTATAACTCTAACACCTACGTTTTTTGGTGTACCAGTATAGACTGTTCCCGTTGGTGAACCACCCGGCACACCCTGATCACCACGACCACCTGCTATACCTTCACCAGTTCCTTTTTGATAAGTCTCAGCCCCATTTCCACCACTACCACTGCCACCTCTTGTACTTGTCATTTGCGCACCTTTTTTAGGCTGAGGTGGTGCAGGTGGTGTTGGTTTAGGAGTAACCTTTACAACTTTATTTTCTTTGTTTATTTCTTTTGCTTCAGGTTTTGTAACAGCCGGCTTAAAAACTTTCGGTGCTTCTTTCTCTGCCACATCTTCTTCAATATCTTTTGCATCATCCGACTCAGATTTTTCGGGAGCTGCAACAGGAGTATAAGCGATCTGTTGCTGAGGTGCAGGATCACCCGGTGTCATCGGCTGATCGGTACCTGAACCGAAATCATCAACACCTAAGTTGATCTCAATAAATTCTCCCTGTGGTAACAACGCCTGCAGATCGGGCAACTTCCATTTCCACAAAAACATGATGAGTACTAATGACGCAGCAAAGCCTGCTGTGATCAATGTAGCCCGCCTGTTCTTTTCTTTTTCAAAAGTCTGTGACATTGTGGTTGCGTAGTAGTTCATACAAATGTAACAAGGTGGATTTTTGAGTTCAAGTCATTCTTGTTCACACCTGTTGATAGAACGATGCAAAGCCTGTGCAACTTGTCTGCAGACGCTGATAATTAATGTTAATTTTTTGATAACGGGCTGTAATGCTACTATGATGCTTTACTTGCGACGCTCCGTTCATCAGCATTACTTCTATGTGGCAATTACCCGAACCTTTTATAGAGCCAGAAAGGGAGGAGTTTCATGAGCTTTCCAATCAGCCACCAGCGTTTGCTGATATACACCCGGCGTTTCTTTTTTTCAATGGCATCCAGGATTTGAAGGCTGGCTTTTTCAAGCGGAACACTCCAGAATACTTTATTGCCCTTTGCCATTTTTGTATTTACAAAACCGGGCTCTATTCTCGTAATTCCGATATCTTTTTTCATGCGAAAAGCCTTGATTGCCAGCCCTTCAAAGTAGTTGCTTTGAAAAGCCTTTGAAGCACTATAAGCAGGCGCCCAGCTATTGCCGCGATGTGATGCAATAGATGAAAGAGTGGCCAAACGGCCATGGCCTTGTTTGACAAAATAATTAAAAGCCCAGTTCGAGATCTCTATAAACCCGTTCACATTTATATTAACAGTCATTTTATCCAGTTGCCAGTCCAGTTCCTTACTTGGCTCGCCAATGCCTGAACTATAAACAAGGATATCCAACCCACCCAATTTATTTATCAGCGATTCCAGTTTTGAAATGTTTTCATTGCCTCTAACATCAAAGCACTCAGTTTCGATCAATGTTGGAAATTGCTGTTGTATTTCATTTAGCAATTCATTACGCCTGCCTGTGATACCAACCTTATATCCTTTTGCTGCATACAACTCTGCCATTCTTCTGCCTATACCTGATGTGGCGCCAACAATAATGATTTTCATTTTTTAATCTGATTTGTTAAGTAACCGCAACACACTTGGCAAACCCACTAATGCTCCAAGGCCGAGTATTGCAAAAGTATTTCCGCCGCTTAAAAAACCACTGGAGTGAAAGAGCCGATCAAAAACATAAAGACTAATAGTAGTGATAGCAAACCCTATTGAATTATAAATAGTAAGTGCAGTTCCTCGTAATTCTTCCGGTGCATATTGTGCTACCAGTGTTGAAAGTTGCGGCGAGTCGGGTACAACTGTAAATCCCCAGATAAATAAAAATGCAAGAAAAACCAGGAGCGGTAATGAATAAATGAATGGAGATAAAAAACAACAGATACCAGATATGAGCAATGCAACGAATGCTACTTTAGCACTACCAACTTTAACTGATAAATATCCTCCAACAATACTTCCTATTGCACCGGTCGCAATTACTAAAAAACAGATAAACGAAATATCCAGTGACTGTTTGTTTTTCGTTGCATACAACTCAAGCATCAGCGGCAAAAAACCCCAGAACGCATAGAGTTCCCACATATGTCCGAAATAACCGATAGCAGATTGTCTCCATTTTTTTGAACCAAATATTTTTCCAAATGCATCCCATCTAAAACCGCCTGATCTTTTTCTATAGGGGCCGTTGCCAACAAACAGGATCATCATTAATCCACCTGCAACAGCAAAGAGTGATGTGATATATAAAACCGTTTTCCAGGGCAGATCAAACTCACGGTTTTTTAGCAAATGCGGAAAAGCTGTACCAAAAATCAATGCACCTAATAAAAAGCCCATCGCTTTACCTAAACCTTTTTCATACCAGTCGGCTGCTATTTTCATTCCTACCGGGTAAATACCCGCAATAAAAAAACCTGTGAGGAATCGAAAAAAGAATAAAGAATTTCCATCTGTTGCAAACCATACAACCAGTAAATTAGAAAATGCACCCAGTAACGAACTGATAAAAAATAATTTTACAGGAGAGAAACGATCTGCAAGCGAAAAGAATGCAAACACCAATGTTCCTATTATAAATCCAATCATAACAGCTGATGTAACTAAACTTATTGCATATTGACTCAACTGCAATGATTGTTTTAACTCCGGTAAAACTGCATTGCCTGTAAACCAAAGAGATGTTCCCGCAAATTGCGAAAGAACAATTAATGGCAGAATATGTTTGGCGTTTTTTCTCAACAGTTTGTTTGATAAATGTAAATATAGTATTGATGTAATAAATGAACTGAAAAATGATGCTCATGCTGATCGCAGGTTTGTAATAATAATACCTGCAAATACAAGTATCATACTGAGAATATGTATCCAGCTAAACTGCTCATGTAAGATGATAACGGCTTCAATACTGCTAAATACGGGGATCAGGTTTCCAAATAAAGCAGTTCTTCCCGTACCCAATACTGCAATGGCTTTGTTCCAGATATAAAAACAAATAACCGATGTGCCAAGACCGAGATAGAGGATCGTTAAAATATTTGAAGTATTGACCGCAATGCCGCCTTTATTGTTTAATTCAGAAAAATAGAACGGAAGAAGAATAAGGGTACCCAAAAGAAAAACGGTGAAAAGAAAATTGGCAGGATGCATTGCCTTTGGTTTCTTTTTTACCATCGTGTTATAGATCGCAAAGGAAAGCGCAGCAGCTAATATCCACCAATCACCTTTTGTAAATCTGAATGAAATAAGATTATGGATGTCTCCTTTACTTAGCAATAACAATACTCCAAGAACGCAAACGGTCATTCCGACGATCCTTAATGTTGAAATTTTTTCCTTTAGAAAGATTCTTGCAAGAATAACTGACATAATGGGAGAGGAGCAAGTGCCAAGTATAGCCATATTGATAGCACTTGAATAATGTCCTGCTACATATACAAACGTATTGAACATACTGACCCCTGTAACAGCAGCAAGAAAAAAGAACCAGAAACTTTCTTTGATGATCTTTAGTTCTGTAAAAAAATACTTCCATGCAAATGGGGCGATGATAATTGTGGCCGTAAGCCAGCGATAGAAAGCAAGTGTAACGGGGGGAATATCTTTGATTACACCTCTTGCTATAATAAAATTGCCTGACCATATAATAGTAGCCAATACAGCAAGCCCGACGCCGGTTAATATCTGTTGCCTATGATGATGTTCATGTTGCATTGTTGCGGACGAAGTTAGTAGTTAAGTTGTATTTCATCCGGGGCTAAAGCCCCGGATGTGGGTTTGTGTATTCATATCATCCCCAGCCTAAAGTCTGAGGCAAATTTCCGAAGAAGCTAATCAGGCGGGATACTATGTTTGAAGTAGTATGAAAAAATAGCCCCAGCCTTTAGGCTGGGGACAAGTAATGTAGTATGATGCCGGGGCTTTAGCCCCCAACAAATCAATGTGCAAAATCCATTTCAAAATTTCCTTTGATGCGTTCTATCGAAGGATTGAAGTAACCGAATTTCAGATCAGCGAATTCTTCACGTAACAGTTCCATCAGTTGTTTTACTCCCATACATTCGCCGGTATCTGTTACACCAATTTTACCAAGATACCAATCCGGGTCAATATTAAAATTGCGCCACTGTATCATCTTCAGTCCTGTTTCTTTAATCAGCTTGCGTAGCGCTTCATATTCAGCAACACTATCCGTCATGCCAGGGAAAACAAAATAGTTGATAGATGTCCAACCGCCGTAACTGGTTACTACTTTCAGGCTTTCAATGATATCATCAAAATCATAATTGTTTGGCCGGTAGTAAGGCATATAAATTTCCCTGCGTGCTGAGTTAGTGCTTAGGCGCAGTGAATTTAATCCTGCTTCGCATAATGCTTTTACTGCTTCAGGGTTAGAACCATTTGTATTGATATTGATGCTTCCTTTCTTTGTATGTTTTCTTATTTCAATAATTGCATCGCGGAGAACATCCCACATCAGCAACGGCTCGCCTTCACATCCCTGGCCAAAACTTATTAAAGGGTATGGCGCTGTTTCAAGGTGCGGAACTGTAAACTCAACAATTTCCTCTGCTGTTGGTTTGAATGATAAGCGATCTTGTGTTGAAACGATCGGTTCTTCGTCAGGTTGTAAAGAAATGCAACCAACACAATTTGCATTGCATGCAGGTGATGCAGGTACCGGGCATTCCCATCTGCCCAATGAAAAGTTTCTTGCAGCAGGACAATTATAAGTAAGACAGCAATTTTCCATCAGGTGTTTTACCAAACGATTATGCGGATAAGCTTTTAATAAATGCTGTGCGCCACTTTTAATTTTTGTTTGATCGTAACCTGAACACTCCTGTCTTATATCCTGCTCAATTCTTACAGCGGGTACATAAAACTTATTATCATGCCAGCCTGTTGCTGTATAACAAAACAAAGGGAGCACCGGCGCATCTTTTTCTGATTCATAAGCAGCTAGATACAATCCTGTATGTGCCGGTGGAATAAATGCAGCAACAGCCCATCCTTTTTCACATAAACGCATTTCACCCGTCTTTACATCGATCCCAATTCCTTTTCTTCCCGGTAATTCGTATAGTGAACCACCATCCGGTAATTCGATCCAATCTTCTTCAGGAATAGGAAATGCATCCCATCCGCTACGGCCGGTTGTATAGAGTGACTGGTCTTCGAAAATATTTCCCTTGCCATCAGAATAGAGAATGTATGGTGAGTGAGAGAGGTTCATGTTTGTTTGTTATCAGTTGTCCGGTGTCTGTTGTGAGTTATCAGGTGTAAATCAGTTATCATCCCGGCACCTAATACCTCGCACCCGACACCTCATCAATTATATTTATAAAGTTCGCTTTTATTCAGTTGCTCTTTGCAAAAGTCGTTGAATTCTTTTTCATCTATATCATGATCATTTTCGCCGTTGATGATCTCATGTTGGTAAAGTTTGTTGTTTTTTAAATCGATACTCAGTAAACGGTCTTTGAGAATGAGATTGCTTAGTTCAAACCATTTGATCTCTTTTTGAGGAAATGAAGGATACATGACCTTTTCCTCGTTTACATGAACGACCAACTTTCTTCTCGTAATCAAATCCAATATTTCAAAAGCACAGATGATAAAAGCCACCCACCAGTATTGTGTATTGAACCATGCCAGGGCAATTATGAAAAAAGCAGGTGTTAAGGTTGGTTTCTCTTTTGGGTTTTTAAAATAACGGGGAATGATGATCGCAGCTATAGTAACTAATCCATAAATAAGTGGTCCGAATTTTTTAAAACCGGTTGATGCAGTCATTAAAATGAAGAAAATAATATTGCTGATGACAATGATCCAACTAATGACAGCATATAGTTTTTCTTTCTCATTCTTTATTATCAATTCGAATTTTTGCATTACTCAGCCGGATATTTATTCATGACTTTTAAAAATATTTTTGCCCACAGAGTACCACAGAGATTTAAAAGAGGGCCTTAGAGATTTTCTCAGTGTAACTCTATTCCTCTGCGGCTCTCTGTGGCCTGAAATGCGGAATAGAATTACAGGAAGTACAAGTGAGTGACACAACAGGCGGTGATAGTAGTAATGGAGTTGGTCTCAATATCCAATATCTAATATCCGGTATTTACTATCTACTTAGCACTTGCCAGCAAATTGCATAGCTTAAACAATACTCTTGAACCTACATTAGCATCCCAATCGGTATCACCGCCGATACCAACCTCATTCAGGTCAAAACCGACAATGGTCTTGCCGCTGCGATGCAGCTTGCTGAATAAATAAAACACCTGATCCAGTTCGAAACCACCCGGTACCGGCGTACCGGTAAAGGGGCAGAGTTTACGGTCGAGCCCGTCGATATCAAAACTGATAAACACTTTATCGGGCAGCTTGCTGATGATCTCTTCCGAAATACCTTTCCATGTATCACCTTCAAATATTCTCGTCTTGATCTCTTTATCAAAATAGGTAACCACACGGAAATCGCTGTTCTTGATATACTCCCACTCGCTGAGACTGAAATCGCGGACACCTACCTGTATCAACCTCTCCAGTTGCGGAATTTCTTTTAGCGCATTATACATAATGCTGGCATGCGAATAATTGAAACCTTCATAGGTATCACGCAGGTCGCAGTGTGCATCGAGTTGCAGTACACCGAAGCTGCCATGCTTATCAGCAATGGATTTAAAAAATCCCAGCACGGTACTGTGATCGCCGCCAACAAGGCCAACGAGTTTATTTTTTTCCAGCAGCACTTTCGTTTGTTCATACACCCAGTTATTCATATACACACTGCCTTCATTTACTTCACGCAGTGTCTTGGTCATAAACTGGTTGTCGCCTACCACACCACCTTCGGCTATATAATCAATATACAGTTCAGCTTCTTTGCGCAGGTAATCACTTTTCATCAGGACTTTCTTATCGGTTTCCCGCATATAGAAACCTTCTTTCCATGCGTCCGGGAATTCGGGATCGTGAAGATCCACCTGCATACTGGCTTTAAAAATGGCTTCGGGTGCACGGGCAGTGCTGGTGCCATAGCTTACCGTTACTTCCCACGGTACAGGTACCAAAACCAGTTTCGAGTCTTCTTCTTTTGTAGGTAAACCGAATATATTATTGTTAGGGTTACTTACACTGTTAGGGTCGTAGTTCGAAAGATCAACCATATATGTGCTGTTATTAAAAAGCTGTGCAAGTTACAGGGGATTCAATTGGTAGCAAAATCGGAGTTTTTTGATTATGGGATGGGAGGGAAATAGGGAACTGGATACTAGATACTGGATGTTGGATTGGGGATTCTGTTGGACAATAGCTGGAAATTTTCTTAAAGTCTGATGATATGGGAGATTAAACAACGCAATTGTGAGGGATTCGCAATTGGCATATTATTTTAAGATACTAACGGCAGGCAGAGGATTAATATATGATATCCCCTCCCTGAAAAGGTCGAACTTACAGGAACAATCCTTATGAAAAGAAAACTTCCATTAAAAAAAAAGATACTCCGGGTAGCTGGAATTTTTCTTGTTCTTATAATTGCAGGCTCTATTTTTTTATACTATACTCTTAACCGGCGTCTTACAGATGCATTGATCAAAAGTTTCAATGAAAACATTGTTTCAGATGTTTATGAATTAAAATTTGAAAAATTAAGCGTCAATCTTTTGAAAGGGGATGTTGAAGTATATAATGTGGAATTGCAGCCAAGGAAAAAGCCTTTAGTTAATTATCCTTATATCAACAGTTCATTCCGGCTGACAACCAAAAAAATGGAACTGAAAAATGTTCAGATCCTAACCTTATTAAAATCGAAGAAATTAAAACTTGAAAAAATTATAATAATAGAACCGGAGGTTGAATCAACGATTGCCGGTAAAAGGACTGTTTTTTTTCCATTTAAAGATACAGTTGCCGGTTCAACGGAAAACAATACTAAGCATTCTATTGAGTCTTATTTTCTTAAAGAGTTTGATATGGTTGATGCTTCCATCCATGCTACAGACACGATCAAAGGACAGGACTTCAGGGTCAAGGAATTCAATATTTCATTAAGAGACATTCTGATCGATCAGCAACCGGGAAGGGATCTGATATCTTACCTGCATTTTAATCTCTTGATCGGGGAATTTACGGGGAGTTTGAAAAAGGAGGCTTTAAGGAATGTCAATTTTAAGGATTTTAAAATTAACATTGATTCGCTGCACGTTGAGCAAACTCTCGATACCCTGACCTATCGTTTCACTGATTTTAATACGGGTCTAAAAAAGCTTGATATTCAAACGGCAGACAGTCTCCGTCATTTTGCATTACAATCATTCGATCTTTCATACAAGGATAAATCAATAAAGCTGAATGATGTTATCTATAGATCGAATGTGAGCCAGGCAACGATCCAGGCTGACTTCAAATATCAAAACACACAGTTTACAGGTACAGTCGGTACACTAAACCTGCTGGGAGTAAACTTCGATACGCTGGTGTATACCGGCAAAATATTCATTGATGAAATTATTCTTGACAAGATATCGGCAACTGTTTACAGTGATAAAACAAAACCTGTTGACCCGAATAATTTTCCTCAATATCTTGGACAGTCTGTAAAAGATATCGGATCACCGCTGTTAATAAAAAAAATAAAAGCAACGAATATTAATCTTGTTAACAAGGAACGTAACCCCGATGGAACTTATATAACCACTAACTTAAACAGGGGAGCGGCAACTGTAAAAAATATCACCAACCTATCATCTTCTGAGATGCTGATGCTGAACATTGATACTTATATCGAGAATAAGGCTTCGTTGAATATCAATTTTGGCTTTAGTTACCAACAACCCCAATTCACTTTCAATGGAAGCATTGGAAAATTTGATCTACCCGGTTTAAATAAATTGATTCAGGGATACACACCAGCAACTGTCAATAAAGGAACGGTGGATGGAATAACATTTTCGGGTACTGGTAATCGTACCAGCTCAACGGGTACAATGAAATTTTTATTTCATGATCTGAATATTTCAATGGAACTCCCTGATAAGGCAAAGTGGAAGAATTCTCTTCTTACATTCAGTGCAAATACATTTTTGCCTTCTGCCAATCCAGCTAAGGCAACTCTGCCACCACGTGTCGTTCAGTTCAATGCCGAGCGAAATATGAATAAATCATTTATCAACTTTACCATTAAATCAATTATGGCGGGGCTGAAAGAAACGATGAAAATGTCAAAAGAAAACAAGAAAGCTTTTCGTGAAGAAAAAAAAGAAGCCAGGAAAGAAGCAAAAAAAGAAAAGAAGGAAGAACGAAAAAAACAATAACAGTTTGAATTTTTATAATGATTGTTTTTTCTCTAAAACATATTTTGTGGTTTCTATACAGGTAACAAGAACACCGCAAATTTTATCCTCTTCGCCCAAAGCCGGGCTGTACGTGAAAGTCCAGTATATGTCTTCTACTTTTCCATTTCGATAATAGGGGATTAATGCATCTTCCATCACTACAGCTTCGCCTGTTACTAAAACCTTTTGTAATAAAGGGCCGACTATATGCCAGATCTCACCCCACACAGTAATTGCTTTTTTCCCGATTGCAGGATGCTTTCCTTCTCCTCCGAGACTGGGCCGAAAAGCATCGTTATAGAAACAAAGAAATTCTTCGCCCCAAAAGAGAAACATTGGGAAACCTGAATGTAAAACATTGTATAATGTTATCCGAAGACTTAAGGGCCAATCTTCAACATTGCCAATTGACGTTTTAGACCAGTCATGATTTACAACTAACTGTCCCATCTCACCGGCTTTTGCCCATAGTGGGAGCTCTTCAATATTTTGTGATGTTTTATTCAAGGTTATAATCTAGATTGGTTAATTCGTAAAGTTAATGGAGTTGATGATATATTCTTCAGACAGCATAGGAGAAAACCCCATGTTGCCTGCATGTGCTTTAGTTAGTATTCCCAATACCAACTTTTGTTTTTCCATCTATTCCCTTTCAATGAATCAGGTTTATCGGTGGGAATAAAATGATAGTATAGGCTATCTGTCTTATGAATCTTACGGTAGTGATGTGTAAACTCGGTAATGAGTATTGTAGTATCGTTTATGATTTTCCCTTTGTTTGTAACAATCCCCCATGCGAATTGGGGAATATACCTGATTCCTTGAATTTTTATTTCAGTGTTATTAATTTCAAATCCCCCATCTTCAAAATATTCAAGTTCCTTTTTATTTGAATGTTGAAATTCCCTCACGGCATTATTTATACTTTGTTGAATATTATTTTTGTCATAATGATTTGTGTCAAATATCATACTTCTTTGTAGCAAATTGTCATAGAGAAAATATACATCCAGAGTATTAGTATTCTTCTCAATGTTGTAGTATGCGCCAGAAAGCTTCAATGAAAACTGTTTATCTATTTTGCCAGGCTTCGTCACAAAGTCGGATTTATAAACTTTAGGGATACAGGCGGGTAGAATAAAGCCAATAATAAAAAGAGGAAAGAATATTTTAGATTTCATGGTTTAATGAGGATTGCAATAAAATGCCAGCTAACTCCAGGGCTTTCTGCTGTGCTGATATTCCGGAGGATAGTTTACAGTTTCTTTATTTTTTATTGATCCAAAAATTGTATCAACCAAAAATCAGTGAGAATAGAACCGTGATGACCGGTGATATCTCCATCGATACTTTGCGAGGCGCCTGCAGCGGAATAACTGCCATTGGCATTTTTTTTCAGAGCTGTAATTTCATCATGTGCAGAGCCACCAATGATCTGTTTTCCAAGTTGGGTTCCATCTGCATCTATTTTCACGATCCATGCGTCCTGGAAACCAAGGGAGCTGGTAAAATCGCCATTGATACTTTTGGAACAAACAGCGAGCAAATATCCATTGTCAGTTGTACTTATAACGGCATTGATCCAATCGGTATCAGTACCACCTAAACTCTTTTGCCAAACGATAGTTCCCGATGCATTTAATTTTATTACATAGCCATCCACGCTTCCGTGATTGCCCGGCATATCAGCATCGTTACTGGTTGTTCTGCCAGTTATGATATACCCGCCATCATTGCTGTTTATGACCGCAGTTGGGGAATCACCGCCTGAACCACCAATTGCTTTAGTCCAGACTTTATTGCCTTGCGCATCAATTTTTACAAGCCAGGTATCGCTTACACCACCAGGATGGAAACCAATTATATCGCCGTCGGAACTGGTAGTCATACCAACCAACAGGTAACCACCGTCGGTAGTAGGTACAAGCTTATTAAATTTATCATCACCAGAACCACCGTATCTTTTTTCCCAAAGTATATTACCTATAGCGTCTACTTTATACACCCATGCATCTTGTGAAGAGCTACCAGCTATAATAAAAGTTCCGTCTGTATTACCAGTAATGGAAGCGGCGAAATCTGCACCGGCCCCACCATAGGTTTTTGTCCATAATAAAGTACCGTTCGAAGACAGCTTGAATAATAATGCGTCTACGTTACCCAAACCAGGTACTGCAATATCACCATCTGTACTATTAGTAAAACCTACGCCCATATAGCTGCCATCCGGATTTTCAATCAGGCCAAGGCCTTTATCTTCTCCTAAGCCACCAATAGTTTGCTGCCAGGTTTTATTGCCGTTAATATCTGTTTGAATTACCCAAACGTCTGACACACCTTTAAAACCGGTTATATCACCATTGCTGCTGTAGGTGCTACCTATCATTGTTTGCATACTGGTTGATAACGGTGCAAGATCAGCTACGGTTTCAACGTCCGTTCCACCAAATGCTTTTCCAAAATTTTTTGAAAATTGTAAAGCCTCTGTTTGCAAAGGCGCAGTTTCCTTTTTACAAGAGAAAAAAAGAAAGCAAATTATAACAGGGAATAATAATGATTTCATGCAGGCAGGTTTATACCATGAAGATAATAAAAAAAGGAGAAGTAATTAAACATGATAGTCTTGTTACTTCAGCCCGGAACTGATGCTGAATAAAGATAGAAAATGGAGGGTATATTCTTCAGACAGCATAGCAGAAAACCCAATGAATACCTTAGATGTTTACGGGCGGCTTGTAGTGTTCCTTAAAAGCTGCGTAATTCCCTCGGAGGTCGTAATAAAACGAAAAGTACTCAGGCTATTATCTTTATCTAAAGTCAGGCTAGTTGTCTTTGCACCTACTTTACTAAAAAAGGTTTTGAATACATAAACCTTGTTAGGATCCAATGTATCCACACCAACAAATTCGAAGGATTTCAAACTTCCATACTCTTGTAATAATTCAGCCGCCTTCGCGTTTGTCCATAGTGGCTTGGTTGCTTTCATCTGATCCCACTCATGTCCAAACATTGCATTAATGCTATCGCCCTGGCCGGCATTATAAAACTTTTTAAATTTTTCCATTGCTTGCGAATGGGATTTTGGTGTTTGCCCCAATAGAGCAAGAGGCATCAAAAGCACTAAAATTGCAAGAAATTTCATACGTCAAAGTTTATATCCATAAATATAGGATATAGTTCGATATTTTGAAAGGGCCTTGGGAATAGATAAGCCTAACGTTAACAATCTTTTTACGCCGTCTTGCTTTGGACTGTGTTGTTATGATTTCTTCTAAACTAAACTCCGGCTTTTATTTCTTTTGTTGCTTCTATACTGATAGCTGATTTATGTAGTACCAGTTTTTCTGAAATGGTATCAAATGAAATTTCTATCCAGCCATGATAATATTTTCCATTCTTTTTTAACTGCACAGGTAAATAACGATGAGTAGCATTTTTCCAAAGTCCTGCCCAATGCACCGGTTCTGTAATGCCCGTAATTTTTTCTGCCAGCACAATTGCTGAAAGTTCAAACCATTCATAACCTGTTTGTATAAGAGATATTTTATCGCCATTATTTAAAACTGGTGACTGGTCATTATCATTATTCAGCAGGTTCGTACCAATTTTTGAATGGGCAATAAACTGCAAACGGTCCCGCTGTAAGATCGGGTCACCTACCAACAGGGTGCTGAAGAAAAAATCAGTTGAGCCGTCGCCATCAATATCTAAAACAAATAGCTGGTTATATTTGATTTCTGCATTCTGCAGATCGGTGTACCGCATTTGTGGGTTATGATCCGGGGCAGGTAAGTCCTGCACTTTGCAGGCAGACATAATTACACTCAACAGGAAAAAATAGTAGTAAAGCTTCATGGTTAATGGTTTTGATTGATGGAACAAGATTATTAAAGCTTTCTATCCAATGAAAGCCTGATATAAATGAATTGAGGATTTTGTGATATGAATTGCGGGGGTAAGAAGAAAGCTGTGACAGTAAAATAACTTTTACTTCCGCATGAATTTTTCCTGTTCTATTTTTACGAATCAAATCGTTTGTTAATTACCATGATCAAGTTCACCGCAACACTTTTAAAATTTGGAAAGCAGGGAGAGAAAACCGGCTGGACTTATTTTGAAGTGCCGGCAGACCTGGCGCAAAAACTAAAACCCGGGAATAAAAAAGAGTTTAAAGTAAAAGGCAAGCTGGATAATTATAGCCTCAATCGTGTTTCATTACTACCGATGGGAGGCGGAATATTTATCATGCCTGTAAATGCAACAATGCGCAAAGCAATCGGCAAGCGGCATGGTGCTATGGTAAAAGTGCAACTCCAGGCAGATGACAGTGCCTTTGTTTTTAATGCTGATTTTATGGAATGTCTCGAATATGAACCAAAGGCCAAAGAGCATTTTAATTCATTGACTGGCTCACATCAAAGGTATTTCAGCAAATGGATAGATAGCGCCAAAACAGAACCTACCAAAACAAAGCGAATTGCCATGGCCGTAAATGCACTGGCAAAAAAATGGGGCTACGGGGAGATGCTTCGTTTTTCGCAGGGGAAAGAAATCAGATAAGGGAAAGGTTGCTAGATACTCGATGTTAGATGCTAGATCCAGCATCCAGTATCCAGCATCTAGTATTCGGATCACTTCCCTTCCGGTGAGTCCACATCAAACATTCCTTTACTCTCTTCTTTCTTCTTAATACCGAAATTATAACGGAAGTTCATACCAAAGCGGCGGGTATCATTTTCACGAAGACCATAAGCATTTACCGAACCTTGTTTGATAGAAAAATCATATTTGTTGGTAAAGAAAATATCATTCACACTCAGTGTTACGGTCAATTTATCTTTCATAAACCGGCGGTTGATATTTGCATTCAATGCACCAAATGTATTTACCTCGGTAAATTGTATCAAACCTTTGAACCGTACAAAACCATTCATTGAAAGCTGCGAACGTTTATCCAATTTCAATGTATGATAGGTGAACAGCATCCATGAGCCGCGTTTGTAGGAGAGGGGTTCATTTTCATAATAGCCATCATAAAAATTATGATTATACTGCGCACCTACTACAAAAAAATATTTTCCACCAGGAGGCACGGCACCCATACCACGGATATACCATTCTTTATTTTTTCCCAGGTTATCATAAGTCCGGTAGGCCATCGCACTTGTATCCGATTGGTAAATTACATTGGTAAAAATATCTTTGGTATCATTAATACCCGCTGCAAGTATCGGTGTTTCATCGGCGCTGATATTGACCTCATAGTTTTTGGTGAATTGCGGCTGCAATGATGGATTACCAACTTCGGTCATATACTGATCTACATATCGTTGAAAAGGATTGAGCTGCTCATAGCCCGGTCTCACTATTGTTCTGCGATAAACAAGATAGGCCCGCAACTCATAACCTGCAACCTTTACGATAGGTTTGCTCAGGTAGATATAAGGAAACAGATCGGTACGGTGAATGCTGAATGAAGTATCAGCGGGTACCTGCTGGTTGCCCGTCATATTCGTATTTTCGAGTCTTGAACCGATCTTGAGGACGATATCTTTTCCCAATGTTTTTGAACCCTGTAAGTAAAGAGCATTTATATTTTCCGTGTATTTAAATGTATTGGTGCGGGTCATATCCGGAATTTTTATGCCATTCTTGTCATGAAAATATTCCGTCTCATTGGTGAAATGATGAACTGAGCTACGCAAACCCGTTTCAACCGTTAGTTTCTTTTTTAGTTTTAATTTCAGATCAGATTTTCCAATGAATAAATAACGGCGATTAAGTGCATCACCATCTCCACCGGATGCAGGAATAACGGGTGTATTATAGGTTGTGTTGAATACCTGGTTTGATTTATTATCTGAATAACTGGTAAAAATATCATTTTCCCACTCTGAACCCAGCGAATCGATCTTATATCTTGATTCAAATCCATTACTGATGCTAAATGAATTGCCTTGATTATTTACATGGTTAAGATTATTGGATAGCGTCTGTTCATCGCTTATCTTTCTGATGAGGTTATCATTCTCAGATTGGCTTTTGGATTTATTAATATTGATGCTGCCATCGTATTCAATTTCCCATTTCTTACCCACTGACCATATGAGGCCGTAATTCGTATACAATCCATGCCCGGGATATTTTGTAAAGGCATCTTGTGTAAGCAAGGTATCTGTAGTTAAAAGCCGGTTGGTACTGACTTTTTCATAATTGTTGCGGTTGTTTACACTAAAATTCAGGTAAGAGCGTTTTTTACCGTCATTATTATTTAAGCTAAAGCCCATGAATTGGTTTCCGTATACACCTTGCTGAAAACCTCCATTCACACTTCCTGTCATTCCGAGCTTAACACCTTTTTTTAATACAACGTTTACAATACCACCACTGCCGGATGCTTCATATTTTGCTGAAGGTGTTTTTAGTATTTCGATTTTTGCAATAGCATTCGGTGGCAGGCTTTTCAGCATACTGGCCATATCTGCCGCACTCATTTTCATTTCACGACCGTTGATATGTACAGTGGCCGGTGTCGTGCTGTTCAGGTAAATATTTCCATCCTGGTCCATAAATAGACCGGGCACTTTTTCAAGTACTTCAAACCCGGTAGTGGAACTGGCGACTAAATTTTCAGGATCAACAATTGTTTTGTCATCTTCCTGCCGCATTAATGGTTTTTTAGAAGTGATAACGACAGCATCCAGTTTTTTTGAAAGATTTTCAACGTTGAAAATATACCTGTTGTTCTTTCCGTTTGCAGTAATGCCTTTTTCAAAAGGTAAGTACCCGATAGCACTGAACTTAATGATATATTGCTGGTCTTGTTGTAATTGAAAAACAGCTATGCCACTGCTGTCAGCAGTGAGTTTAATTATTTTTAAAGAATCAGTACGGAGTGATGCTGAAAGTGTTGCATAAGGAACGGGTTGATCTTTTTGATTTAGAACCTGTATCCGAACAGAAGTGTTTTGAGCGTTTAAATTTGCGGCGTTGAGGAATAGAATCAGTAAACTGAAAATAAAAATCCGGAATTGGTTCATGGTTGTTTATGAGTGTTGTATTAAATAAATCCGGCAAATATAAAGCAGCATGATTTAGGGCAAGATGATTTGATAAAGTTTAACAAAAAAACCTCGCAAAAATGCGAGGCTTATAGAACATTTATATTCAGACTATTTAAACGGATTCGAATACTTCACATCAGTCGTTACATTAGTATCTGTAAGCGTTTTTAAAAATGCAACTAATGACGCTTTATCCTGGGGAGTAAGATTTAGCAATCTCGGCTGACCCCCTGGTAATCTTAGTTGATCAGAAAGATTCGGATGATTTCTTACTCCACTGTTATAATGTTCAACAACTTCTTCAAGTGTATTAAATCGTCCGTCATGCATATAGGGAGCAGTTAATTCTATATTCCGAAGTGAACCAACTTTGAAAGTTGCATCTAATGCTGCATTGTTGATCACAGCGCCAAAACCACGATCAACCGTTGCCATATCAAGCCCGTTATTTTTTTCCTGTGGTGCTGTGAATGTTTCTGAGCCATGACAGGGAGAACATCCGCCAATCGGTGAAAGAAAAATTTCTTTACCACGGTTTTCCTGTGCAGTAAAATTTGGAAATACTGCATTAGGTGGAGGGGGAGGTCCCGGTGGCGATGTAGAACGGCCTGCATCATATTTGGATTGATAGGAAACGATAGAACGTACAAATTGTGCCAGCGATTTTGAGATCAGATCGCTATTGATAGTTGAGGAGCCAAATGCTTTTGTAAACAATGACGGATAATAAGGTTGTGTCTGCACCCTTTTTACCAATGTATCTAATGTGATTCCCATTTCAACAAGATCCTGGATTGGCATCAAAACCTGATCTTCAAGTGTGGCGGCTCGCTGATCCCAGAAATATCTTCCAGTCGGATAGTATTTCGCATCGATCAATGACATTGAATGTCTTCCAGTATTTCCGCCGCTAAAACCTTTACTTAAACGAAGTGGATCGGAAAAGCTGGTAGCCTGTGCATGGCAGGATGCGCAGGAAATGGTTCTGTTTTTAGATAAAGTTTTATCATAGAACAATACACGGCCAAGTGTTGCACCCCAATCAGTGATAGGATTTGTAACTGGCGTATTCACCTGTGCCTGTATCGGTGGTGCATTCAAATACGAAGGCATTGCCGGGTTAGCATAATTAAATGGAGATCCAGGTATATTCAGAAAAGTAGCTATTGGGTCGGGGGCTGGTGTATTGTCCTTATCTTTTTTACAGGCAATAAAAATGGCGGATGAAAAAAGAATAATAATAGCAGCGATCGTTGTTGTCTTGGGGCTAAACATGGTGGTGGTTTAAGGTTTGCCTATGATTGGGTTCATCGGCAAGAGTTTAAAGTTAATAATTAATTTTTCAAGCCCATACATCTGCTTAGAAGGGATTTCAGATTAAATCCTTCGGCTGCCCGCTATTTTTTTAAAACAGTCGGGAGGCAAAACAGAATTGCTTTTATTTGCGTATGATTAATTCGGTAAATGATTTTAAAAAGCCATTTTTTATAGGTATTGCAGGTAGCGGAATGAGTGCATTGGCCCAGTACCTGCAATGGACAGGGAAAAATGTAAGTGGTAGCGACCGTTTTTTTGCCCCCGGCGAGTACAACGAAACAAAAGAAAAACTGGAAGCTGAAAACATTAAATGTTTTGTTCAGGATGGTTCGGGTATCACAAACGAGACAGATTTAATAGTAGTGTCGACAGCTATTGAGGATACTGTTGTAGAAGTACAAAAAGCTAAGCAATTAAATATCCCGATTCTTAAACGTTCCGAATTGCTGGCATTGATCGCAGCAAGTAAAAAAACAATAGCAATTGGCGGCACGAGTGGAAAAAGCACAACAACAGCAATGCTGTTTGATATTTTGGAACATGCAGGATTAAAACCCAGTATTATCAGCGGTGCAGGTTTGGTAAGTATCATCAAGCAGGGAAAAATTGGAAATGCAAAAGTTGGAGCAGGTGAGTGGCTGGTAATTGAAGCAGATGAAAGTGATGGAAGTATTGTTCAGTATAAATCTGAAATTGGATTATTGCTGAACGTAGATAAAGACCACAAAGAAATTGATTTCCTGATGGATGTTTTTAAAACATTTAAAGAAAACAGTAAACAGTTTGTAGTAAACCGATCACATCCTTTAGCTGCTTCGTTATCACAAAACATTCAACAGGATTTTTCAACAGATAGAAATATCAGAGCCGGGTATATTTCGGAAAATTTCGAACAGAGGGGTTTCAATATTCAATATTCAATCAACAATATTAAATTTTCGCTTCACTCAATCGGTCGCCACAATATGGAAAATGCGCTGGCAGCAGCAGCAATAGCAAACCAATTGGGTGTTGATCTGCAAACCTGTGCTGATGCGTTGAAAAATTATGAAGGAATTTATAGACGTAACCAGGTATTTGGAAATAAGCATGGCGTGTGGCTGATCGATGATTTTGCACACAACCCTGTGAAATGTGCTGCTGCTATCCGGGCTTGTCAACCAGTAGCAGAAAAAGTGATTGCATGGCTGCAGCCCCACGGCTATGGTCCAACTAGATTTTTGCGCAATGATTTTGTGGAAGAAATTTCAAATGCATTGCGGCCACAAGATGAAATATGGATGAGTGAAATTTTTTATGCCGGAGGTACAGCTACAAAAGATATTTCTGCAGGTGATTTAATTAGTGATATAAAAGCACGGGCCAAGCAGGCTTTTTTTGTTGAGAACAGGAATGAGTTATTAGAAACAATGCGGCCGCATTTCACCGGCAATTGTGTTTTGTTGTTAATGGGTGCAAGAGACCCCTCTCTCGAGCAGTTTGCCCGTGATGTATATGCACAATTGTAAATCTGCCGGTTTTACACCTGGTTTCTCTTATAATTCTTAAAGTAATCGTCCATTGATACAGGTCCACCACCTTCAATGAAGAAAAAGATCAGCATCAACAGTATGATCAATGAAAACGCAAACTCCGATTCTGCTGCAAATATTCCGTGAGAAGCATTTACGAATACAACAGCAAAGAAAAGGATCGGGATCATGATCATTGTTGACAATCTTGTGAATAGTCCGATAACGATGAAAACGCCGCATAATAAATGCAGCCAGGTAATCACAAGTGCTAACCATGAAATGTACTGACTGATTCCTGCCTCTAATAAAATTCCTTCCAGTCTAACAGAATTACTGAGAAATGTAATGCCTTTAAGAAAAAGGCTTATGCCAAGGGCAACACGCAGAAACACCAACCACCGGGGATGATGGGTGGTGCTCCATTTTTCAAGTTGGTGCAACATACCCATAACAAAAAATTTAAATGAACTTATAGAATAACTCTAAAAGTTACGAAGTTTTTTCATCAGTGGCAAAAACTATACTAAACTCAATCATGTTGCATCATCCTTCTTATAACGAAGTAGCTTATAATGATTAATAAGATCAAAATAAAAATGGCAATATATAGTGTGGATTGATCCTTGATTCTCAATTTTTCGCGGCGGCGTTTTCTTTTTTCCAGTTTTTTCTTCAGGTCGCGGTTCAACATTTCTACCATGTACTGGATCTGTTGTTTGTCTTTGATCTCACTTAATCCTTCGAGAGCATCGCTGGCAAATTCATTATCCACCAGTTGTTTTTCCAGTTCATGCTTTTTCTCTTCCGTAAGATTCCCTTGCAGGTATTGGATCAGCGTTTCCTGGTCAATATCTTTTGATAAATGGGATAGTATGTCTTTTAAATTATCAGTCATTGTTCAAGCGGGTCACTTGTTTTTCAATTTTGATTCAATTAATATTTTCAAATTACGTTTTCCGTTTTGAATATGGCTTTTGACCTGCATCATGGTAAAACCTGTTTGTTCACTTATTTCCTGGTAGCTTTTTTTATCGAGGTAAAACAAAGTTACACATTGCTGTTGCTCGTTATTTAATTCTTTCAATGATTCACCCATCAGTTCCAGGGTTATATCCTGTTTTATAAACTCTGCTTTTTCCTTTTCTTCTGTTTGAATGGTCATGCGGTCAGTTAATTCTGCAGGAATTTTCCCTTGCCTGTCACGAAGTATCATCAGGCAATGGTTCTTTGCCACCATGTAGATCCAGCTTTTAAAATACTCTACACGGTATTTCTGCAATTCGGTAATAGCTTTAAGAAAAACCTGCTGCACACTGTCCTTTGCTTCGTCTTCGTTCTTTAAATACTTCATGCACACACCCAGTAATAGTAATGTATAGCGTTGCAGTAAAGCACCCAACAATTCATTGTTGCGGGTTGCATAGTATTCCTCCAGCAGTTCGGGATCGGTTATATGTTTATACCGTTCATGATTCACAAGCGGAAAATAGCCATTTTGTTGTTACTGAGATGCAGGATTTGTAAAAATTCACAGACTACTACGATTCCATTTGTAAATTGAGCAAAATTTTTAAAGATGAAATATGCCGCCTGTAAAGTGCCTGCTGCACCTGTGAGAAAAAAGGCCCGTCACCAGTCAGAGATGACGAACCAGTTATTATTTGGCGAAACGGTAGAAGTGATGAAAGAAAAAAAGAAATGGGTAAAGGTGAAAGGAACATTGGATGGTTACCAGGGATGGACTTTGATCAGCCAATTGGAAGAAGTGAATGAAGAAATGGCGGTCACGAATCATGCCTATGTTGCTGCTGAACTATTAAATATTATTGAAGCTGATAAATATGAAATGCATATCCCTGTTGGTTCGTCATTGCCTTTTTTTGAAGGCAGTGGCTCTGTTCGTCATAAATATTCAGGTGCTGTAATAAAAAGAAACGATGTTTTTCCATCTATCGATCTATTAAAACAATTGACTTTTCGATGGCTGAATGCACCTTACCAATGGGGCGGTCGAACTATTTTAGGAGTTGATTGCAGCGGATTTGTGCAAGTGAACTATAAAATGATGGGAATTGATCTGAAAAGAGATGCATGGCAGCAGTCAGAACAGGGTGGGGAAGTAGCATCGTTGAAGGATGCAAAAGCAGGTGATCTTGCCTTTTTTGATGATAAGGAAGAGATCGTACATGTAGGAATTCTATTAAGCCAATCGGAGATCATTCATGCAAGCGGCCGGGTAAGAATTGATGAAATAGATGAAGAAGGAATTACAAATACGGATACAGGTAAGCGGACCCATAAACTAAAACTCATTCGGCGTTTTTGGTAAGTCGGCAAAATTTTCTGTTACTTTTAGTCTTATTGATACGGTAAATGTATAAGTATTCTCACCGGGAATTTTGCCCCATGCTGCACTCATAGCCGGAATACTTCTCCCAAAAAAATAATAATTAATAATAGCGGCGGTTACCATGTTATTATTTACAGATTCCTTAAAGTCGCTTCTGTCAAAATCATAATTGAAACGTTTGTGAAATTTTGAAAGCTCTTTTTGAACTTTTGCTTTTGCTTCTTCTCCCGGTCCGGCTAATCCCAACACCTGGTAAATAAGAATAGTATCAGAACTGTTTACAGAGTCGCTAAAAAATATTTCTGTTTCAGCAATACGTAGCTGTGTTTGAGTAACAGCGAAATCAAAAGGATTAAATCGTTTGTAGTGGCCGCTTAGAAAAAAGAAATTACTATCCGTTCTTTTTATAAAATCTTTTTTTACAAAACTTGTATCACCCAATATACTAGTTAGTACCGCACTGAACTTTCTGTCAAACGGGTTGACACGGTAGTAGAGTTTTACAGCTTTAAAAAATGTATTCTGACTAAAGGAATTTATAGCCAGTATACTGAACAGTAATATGAAGAAAGACTTTTTCATATTAACTAACCAAACCTTTTACCCATTTAATGATCGCCTGGTCCCAATGCAAGAAACGAAAAGCTACATAAAACAAAAAAACAGCAAATATTTTTTTTAGTGTTTCCTGGTTGACTGAAAGAGCAATCTTGCTACCGACCCATCCGCCTAAGACGAATGCAAGACTCATTATCAACACAACTTTAATATCGATATTACCTTTATTATAATAATTGATAACAGCTAAAATGCCAACAGGTAATAATAAAAGCCCCAATGATGTGCCCTGTGCCTGGTGCTGGGTAAAGCCCATAAAAAAAACCAGTGCAGGTACAACGATCAAACCGCCCCCAACACCTACCATGCCGCTCAATATACCAGCAGCGAGGCCAATTGCCAGCAGCAATAGAATAGTATCTGTGTTCATATTTTGAAATTTATTGTTCAAGACTATACTGGATTAAATCAATTTAGCACATCTGTTAAATCATCATCATATTTGAAGTGAGTAATGGCCCAGTTTTGACCGTTATTGTAAAGAATAAAGAAAAATTTCAAGTAGTATTTTTTAAACTTTAAAATATATAAACGTTTGGATAGAACATCTTTTATTTTTCCTTCAGAAATAAATTCCCATCCTATAGCCTTTCCATAAGCAGGAATAAAGTTTTCCATTTGTTTTGAAATGGTGGGAAGTAAAGAATCAATAGTTTCTTTTGCAAGAACAGAGTTTTCTTTAAGAATTTCTAATGCTTTACTATAATTTTCATTTTTGAAAAGCAGCATAAAATCATCGCAGACTTTATTAACTCGTAGCTTATCATTTGTGTCGGATCCTTTATGCTGTTCACAGGACGTTAGCACTAAAATACAAATCAGTATATAGAATCTATTCATTTCTATTATTTAGAGGTATATTTTTCTGAATAATACTTAATTGCATCTTCAATAACTTTAGCAGCCGTTTGTTTATCCTGGAAATTATCGATGACCACCTTTTTATTCTCCAGCACTTTATATTGTTCAAAGAAGTTTCGGAGCTCAGCAATAATATGTGGAGGTAATTCTTTTATGCTGCTGATATGATTAACAGATGGATCTTTTGAGGCAACAGCAATGATCTTATCATCTACTTCTCCCTGGTCGATCATTTGCATATTGCCGATTACGTTAGCCTCAACCAAACAAAGCGTTTGGATAGACTGAGAGCAAAACACAAGTATATCAAGCGGATCGCCGTCCTGTCCGAGTGTTTGAGGAATAAACCCATAATTGATAGGATAATGAAACGAAGAAAAAATAACACGATCGAGTTTCAGCAAACCAGTTTCTTTGTCTACTTCATATTTTGCACGGCTTCCCTGTGGGATCTCAATTATAGCATTTACAGCCAATGGGGCATTGGTACCATAAAAAGCGCCATGCCAGGGATGCAAAACATTTTTCATATATAAAATTTTAGCGGGAAATTTTTATTCCGAACCAGGTAGCCAGCAAACCCAAAATAACACTGCCACCAATATATAATAAAAACAAGCCGGTTCTATCTTCCTTTATCAAACCCATGCTTTCAAGTGTGAATGCAGAAAAAGTTGTAAAGCCTCCGCATAAACCCGTCATGAGTAACAATTGCATGTTATAACTAAAGTATTCATGCTTTGTGCCATACGAAAAAAATAAGCCTATAAGAAAACAGCCGGTTATGTTTACCAAAAATGTACCCAGTGGAAAAGATAAAGAAGTGATGCTGGTAATCCATTTCTGGCAAAGAAAACGAAGCATACTGCCTGCGGCTCCGCCTAAACCTACCAGTAAAATGTTTTTTATCATTTCAATGTATCTTTTCTGATATGTTGCATCAGGGTATCATAGTCATGCTCGTACAGGTATTTTAAATCTACCACCCATTGATGATTAAGACGCATAATTCGTAAAGTATCCGGGTTATTCTTATAAGAGTTCTTATAAATTACTACGGCAATGCTGTCTTTAATAATATCTTCTTTTGATTCAATTATGATAGATGCATTTGCATATTTTTCTTTTTCATCTTTAGTTAGATTGGTATAAAAGCCTTCGGCCATATTCAGGTATTGAACATTGGCAGAGTCAATAAGCATGTATTTTTTGGCTTCACCAAATTCACCTTTTAATGCGGCATCGATAAAATTCCGGGTAGCATCCATTAGTCCGGAAGGTTCTTCCGTTTTTTTATCGTTATTACAGGCAATGAATGTTGCAGTGAATATAAGTACAGTCAGAAGGTATTTTTTCATATACTGCAAGCTAATGAAAAATGCTCAATAGAATTATTGAAGTACAAGTGTGCGACCCTTCGACAAGCTCAGGGTAAACTGCGACGCAAATGTTGAGTAAAGAATTAAAAGATGAAAGGAGCGTCGCAACAGACGATGATAGTAGCAATGTTGCCGGTTACAAAACAAAAAACCCGCAATCAAACAAGCTGCGGGTTTTATTTATATGGGTTAGCATTTATCTTCTCGGTGGTTGTTGCTCCGGATCATTTTCCTTTCTTTCCTTATCATAAGCTCTTAGAATAGCTTTTACCAGTCGGTGACGTACGACATCTTCTTCATCCAATTCTATATGTCCGATGCCATCTACATCTTTTAAGATACGTACGGCGGTATGCAAGCCACTTCTTTGATTCCGCGGCAAGTCAACCTGGGTAATATCACCAGTGATGATAGCTTTTGCATTGGCACCGATACGTGTCAAAAACATTTTCAATTGCAGGTCGGTAGCATTCTGAGCTTCATCTAGTATAATAAATGCATTGTCCAACGTACGGCCACGCATATAAGCAAGTGGGGCGATCTCGATGGTACGGGTAGTCATATAATACCCGAGTTTGTCAGCAGGTATCATATCATCAAGTGCATCATACAATGGACGCAGGTAAGGATCGATCTTTTCCTTCAGGTCGCCAGGTAAGAAACCAAGGTTTTCACCGGCTTCCACTGCAGGGCGGGTAAGAATGATCTTTTTAACCTGTTTATTTTTTAATGCACGAACAGCTAATGCAACGGCTGTATAGGTTTTACCGGTACCAGCAGGGCCGATAGCAAATACAATATCGTTGCGATCGGTATGTTGCACCATCTTTTTCTGGTTGGCTGTTCTTGCCCTTACAGTTTTACCATTCGGGCCGAACACCAGCACATCATTGGGATTTCTGTCTTTAAAGTTGTCAATGGCTTCCTGGTCATCGCCGCCGAGGATCTGCTCAAAATAATTTTCACTCATGTGGCCGTTCCGTTCGAGATACTGCACAATGAGTTCAATTTTTTCCCGTGCAGATTCTATCTGTTCAGGGGCGCCGCTGAGTTTTATCTGCGTGCCACGACTTAAGATTTTCAACAGGGGAAATTTCTTTTTGAGGATATCAAGCTTACCATTGTTTACACCGAAAAACTCAATAGGGTTTACGGTTTCGAGGTTGATAATCGTTTCTGTCAATTCGATACGGTTTTAATTACACAATCAGGTTCAGATCACTAAAGAACTACCATCCATGATTAAAGTAAATGATAAATATCAGTGTTTCCTAAAGTTAATTATTAACAGCTGTGAAAACAAATTGTGGAGTAAAAAATTTTGATAAAGAATTTGTTCTGCTTTCAGTATTAGTTTTGATCAGTTAATTAGAAACTAAAAACGGTGATTAGCAAGATTACTTATCGTAATTCACTTCACTGTTTGTTAATATAATCCGAAAAAGATCAGGATTGCAGACAATGGTTTTAGTGCGGCAACCAATATTCTATTTTTGCAATGTAAAAATGAAGCTTCTTTTACTATTAATCATATCAACTTTATTATTTGCAAGTACACAGCTTGCTTATGGACAAACTTATAAAGTATCCGGAGTGGTGCTGGATGAAAAACGTGAGCCGCTACCGCTTGCTACTGTGGAAATAAAAGATACAAAGCTGGGCCAGATGACAAAAAGTGATGGAACCTTTTCATTTGACCTGGAAAGAGGACAGTATGACCTGATCGTTACCATGATTGGGTATAAAACAAGAGTACTAAATTTTTCCATCAGTAACCAGGACCTGGTACATGAGATAATGCTGGAAATAGACGATACTACTTCACTGGAAGAATTTGTGGTGAAAGTAAAATACCGCGACAGGGCGGAAGAGTTTATCCGAAAAGTAATTCAGAATAAGGAAGCACACCAGGCCGCTGCTGGGGCTTATAGTTGTAAAGTGTATATAAAGGCTAGCCAAACGGATTCTATTGATGCTAAGAAGAAAAAAGAAAATGAAACCGATTCTGTTGTTGTCGTTGAAGATTATTCGGGAATGGGATTGGCTGAGATCTTATTGCAACTGGATAAAAGTGCCAAAGGAGAAATTAAAGAAGAACGATTGGGAGTAAAGAAGCAGGGAAGTACCGACTACCTGTTTTATCAAACTACGACGGACGCCGATTTTAATCTTTATAATAACCTGCTCAAAGCGCCTGCTATTTCCCGTATGACATTTCTTTCGCCGGTCAGCTACAGCGGGTTGGTAGCCTATAAGTATAAAACACTCAAACAGGAAAAAGTGGGCCGCAGGAGAATTATAACCATTGGTGTAAAATCCAGGTTGTTGAGTAATGCAACAGTAGAGGGTGAGATTGTGATCATGGATAGCTTGTGGGTAGTGCTAAAAGCTGAATTTCGTTTGCCACAAGCACATTTGCCCGAGAATGATTTTTTTGAAGTAAAGCAGGAATATGAAAATATTAGTGATACTACCTGGATGATAAAGAAGCAGCAGTTCAATTATTACAGCAAAACAAAAAACGGAAAACGTTATGGTGAAACGACAGTGATCTATTCCGATTTTGAGCTGAATAAAAATTTTCGTCGTAATTATTTTGGAGATCAACTCAGTTCTACTGCTATTGAAGCGTATGAACGTGACAGCATTTTTTGGACCCGGGTACGGTCATTGCCGCTGACCGAACGTGAAGCTTTGTATACAAAATACCAGGACAGTGTTTACAGGATCATGCAGTCGGATATTTATCTTGATTCCATTGACCGTGTACTCAATAAAGTAACGTGGAGTCGTGTGCTGTTATTCGGACAAATATTAAATGATCACCGTAAACAAAGAATGTGGATACTGCCTCCACTAACAACAATTGTACAGCCTTTTGTTTTTGGTGGAACAAGGATTACTCTTGCAATGGCCTACCGGAAAACTTATGCATCACGGAAAAATCTTGAGTTTGATTTTAAAACCAGCTATGGCTTCCGGAATAATGATTTAAATGGACGGGTGTATTTTAGTAGAAAGTACAATCCTTTTAATGGCGGTAAATTCAATATAAACGTTGGGAAGGATTTTCAGTTTATCTATCCCGGTGATGCGTGGGTAAATATGCTGAAACGAAGTAATGTGTACCTGAACACTTCAATAGAAGCCGGACATGAACTGGAATTGTTTAATGGCTTTATTATGATCAATGATTTTGAAATCGCTTTTCGTCGTTCGGTAAGCGATTACAAGGTTAATGAAAACGTCGATGATGTTTTTGGTGACATACTTACCGATAATCAACCCATTCCATTTGAATCTTATAATGCTGTATACGCACAGGTCAAATTTTTCTATACACCCCGGGTGAAATATATCCGTGAGCCAAAAGAGAAAATTCTTCTCTATACTAAGTGGCCTACATTTTATGCGACCTGGAGAAAAGGGATACACGACCTATTCAAAAGCGACGTAGATTTTGATTACCTGGAATTCGGTATTATTCAACAGGCTAAGTTGGGTGTGTTCGGAGAATTGAATTATAATATTAAGACAGGCGATTTTTTTAATACCACTGACCTGAGAGAAGTTGATTACCGCTATATGCGTCGGGGCGATCCTTTCTTTTTCAGTGATCCGCAAAAAGGTTTTCAGTTGTTAGATTCAACCTTCCCGGTATTTGAAAGATATTACCAGGGAAATCTTGTTCATAATTTTCATGGCTCCTTGATAAGTAAAATACCTTTTCTTAAACAACTTAAGCTTGAAGAAGTAGCAGGTGGCGGCATTTTACTGGCAAAAGAAAAAGACCTGCGCTATTTTGAAGTTTTTGCAGGGCTGGAAAGAGTTTTTAAATGGCCCGTTAACCCACTTACAAGATTAAAGCTGGGAGTTTATGTCGCTTTCTCTGCCGCTAATAAATTCAACAACCCCGTTAAGGTAAAGATCGGGATAACCACCTGGGATAGGTTTAAGAATAGATGGAAATAATTTATTTGTTAAAGCCTTACCAAAAATAATTTTAGGTTATCATCGTTTAGGGAATGATCGCATTTTTACATGGAAACCTGACTATGCCCCGCAACTGCTTCCTATTTCTTCTTTTATTGTTTTCTCAAATTCTGCATGGCCAGTATTTTACTGTTTCAGGAATAATCACTAACAACAAACTTGAACCGCTGCCATTAGTATCTGTAAAAATTAAGGATATGCCCGGGGGCACTGTTTCCCATGAAGATGGGAAATATGAATTGAAACTCGAAGAAGGAAAATATGACCTGATCTTTAGCAGTATCGGGTATAAAGCACAGATCATTACTCTTGTTGTGACAGGGAACTATGTTCAAAATATAATTTTGGAAAGCGATGATGGAAAAGATTTGTCGGAAGTAATTGTCAGGGGAAAAATAAAAGACCGCGGAGAAGAGATGATCAGGAATGTGATCCGCAATAAGGAACAAGTTATGGCGGCGTCGGGCACATACAGTTATAATGCGTATATAAAAGCCACTCAAATTGATTCATCCATCCGAAAAATAAAAAAGAAGAAGTCGGATTCTGTTGAAAAGAAAAACGATGTTGGTGACCTGGCCTATATGTCAATGGCCGAAGTTTCGTTACGGGTAGATAAGGGGTCGGATACAAAAATTAAAGAGGAACGGAGTGGTGTTGTAAAAAGAGGAAGACCAGAAAGCCTTTTCTTTCTTTCAACTACGGAGGGAGATTTTAATATTTACAATAACCTGTTGCGGTCAAGAGTTTTGTCGCAGGTTCCTTTTTTATCACCTGTGAGTTATGGCGGGTTGGCTGCTTACCGGTATAAAATTGTCAATACAAGGCTCCAGGGAAAGAATAAGATTTATACCATCAGCATTAAACCCCGGCAACTAAGCAATGTAACAGTAGAAGGTGAAGTAGTAGTGATGGACAGTGCATGGGTGGTATTGAGTGCCCACTATAAATTACCTGCTTATCATTTACCCGAATATGATTTTTTTGAAATAGACCAGCAATACAGTTTTGTTGATAACAAAGCATGGATGATCACCCGCCAGCAGTTTACTTATTATTCAAAAACAGGAAGAGGAAAATTATCAGGGCAAACAATAGCAAATTATTCTGATTTTGAATTGAACAAAACTTTTCCTCCAAAATATTTTGGTGTTGAACTAAGCAGCACTACGCAGCAAGCATATGAACGTGACAGTAGTTTCTGGCAGAAAGTAAGAACAGAACCGCTGAGTGAAAAAGAAGTACGATTTATCCAATATAAGGATAGTCTCTATAGGGCCACACATACCAAAGCTTACCTCGATTCAATTGACAGGGCTATTAATAAAATTACCTGGAAGAAAGTTGCATTCACCGGGATAACATTTTATAACCGTGAAAAAGAAAGAACATTGGTGCTACCTGCTGCCGCATCGCTGGTACAATTTATCCAGTTTGGTGGTGCAAGGCTATCCGCCAATGTATGGTACAACAAAACATATAAATCAAGAAAGAATATTGGCATCTACACCAATCTCAGTTATGGTTTTCGCAATCACGACATCAACGGAAAGGTATCCGTAACCAGGATGTATAATCCTTTTAACCGTGGCTTTTACCGGGTAATGCTTGGCCGGGATTTTGAATACATCTTCAGCGGTGATGCATGGATCAACATGATCAAACGAACTAATTTTTACCTGAATAACGCAATTAGTCTGGGTCATGGTTTGGAAATAAAGAACGGATTGTTTTTATATACTGATCTGGATCTGGCGTTCCGGGAATCGGTGAGTCACTATAAAACAAATTCAAAAGTAGATAGTGCGTTTGGTCAATGGCTGGGAACTAACCAGGCTATTCCTTTTGAACCTTATAACACGGTGAATACACGTATCAGGCTTGCGTTCACTCCGGGGCAGAAATATATCCGTGAGCCCAAAGAGAAAATTATTTTAGGCTCTAAATGGCCGACCTTTTATGTAGAATGGAAAAAGGGAATCCCGGTTTTGTTTAACAGTACAACTGATTTTGATTACCTCGAATTTGGAATAGAGCAGGAACTGAAACTGGGCACAACAGGTGTATCAAAATATAAAGTGATCACCGGGGATTTTTTAAATACGAAAGGCCTGGAGCTTGTTGATTATAAATTTCAGCGGCGTGACGACCCGATATTCTTTATGAATCCTCATGAAGCATTCCAGTCACTGGATTCAACCTTTCCTGTTTTCAACCGGTTTTACCAGGGGCATTATGTACATGAATTCAATGGTGCTTTTTTGAATAAAGTACCCTTGTTTAAAAAATTACAATTGAGGGAAATTGCAGGTGCCGGATTTTTGGTGGCACCAGAAAGAGATCTGCGCTATTTCGAAATGTTTGCCGGAGTTGAAAGAGTTTTTAAATGGCCGTTTAATCCGACTTATAAATTCAAAATAGGTGTTTATATTATTGGCTCTGCGGCAAATAAATATAATAGCCCGGTACAGTTTAAAATAGGTTTCGCCAGTTGGGATAAAAGTCGAAACCGGTGGATGTAAAAATCTGTTCTGCCCGGCTGCTTGAGTTAAATCATCCATGAGATTGTTTTTTATCATCTTCCCATCAATATCATTTTCTAATTTTGGATCATGGAAACGAATCAGCCAATTGTAAGAAGCAATGAATTATCCCCCCTCAGTCGTGAACATCATGATGGGTTACTGTTTGTATGGAAATTGCGCCAGGGCTTAAGTAATAATATTGCTCCTGCACGATTGAAAGATTTTACTATTTTTTACTGGCAACAACATATCAAACCACATTTTTACCAGGAAGAGCATGTATTGTCAAAATTTATTCCAACAGATAATCCTTTATTGAAACAAATGCAGGAAGAACATTCTTTGATACGTGAATTGATCCTGAGTTTGGGCGATGATGCATCGATAGAGACTTTTACAAGTCTCGCTGATGTTATTTACAAACATATCCGCTTTGAAGAAAGAGAGTTGTTTGGATGGGTGGAAGTGAATCTGAATAAAGAACAACTGGAGGAAATTTATAAAGAGTTGGAAGAACATCCCCTGTGCGGCTCTGATTGGAAGGATGAATTTTGGTTAAAGAAATAATTACCATCTCGCCACGATCTTAAAATTCACTAACCGCGGCGTTAAACGATTCGGCATCGCATATACAGTATTAGTAAAATCTTTTACCAGTAGGTAAGAAATTGTATTAGCCCGATCTATCATGTTGAACAATTCAAGACTGGCCCAAATATTATCAAAACCACGGAAAGGGGAGTGACTACGACGGGTACTTTTATCACTGTCGAGCAATAGTGCACTGAAACCAATATCAACACGGATATAAGGATCGATCACCAATGCATTTCTATACCGCACCAGACCCGGAATATTATATGGGAGGTTTGATCCATATATTAAGTTCAGGTACATCTTAAAGTTCTTATTGGTAGCGAGGTAATCCTGGAAGTACATGCCAAAAGTTATTCTTCTATCAGTTGGTCTGCGCAAATAACCATTCTGAACTACAGCGCTGTCAACCGGAACATAGTTGGAATCAAGTGTATACTTGGTATAATAATCACCATCAATATCTTCCTGTGTTTTCATAAAACCAATGCTTATCCAGCTTTCGGCGTCTTTCACCAATTCGCCAAACAGCCGCATTTCTATTCCGGCTGCATATGCCTTTGCATTGTTCTCACCAAAATAACGGAGCCTTACATTGTCTACATCATAAGGTACTACATCCCACATATGTTTGTAATAAGCTTCCGTTGTCCAGCGAAGGGCACGCCCCCATCCTTTAAAATTATAATCAAAGCCAGCCACGACCTGGTAACTTTTCTGTGCTTTTAAATCAGTGTTTATAGTACCATCATATCGCCTCATTTCACGATAAAACGGCGGTTGATGATAAGCACCCACAGCCGTTCGGAAGACGATGTCTTTTTTCCAGTCGGGCTTCCAGCTAAAACCAATACGGGGAGAAACCAGGAATTCGCCATTCAGTGAATTATAATTTAAGCGAACACCGGTCGACAACGTATAAGCATTGGCAGAATCACCAAAAGCAATATTATCCTGCAGGTAACCGGAGTATTTATTAATATCAAGATCAGCTTTTGATTTTAAAACTTTATTAAGCTGCAAAAGATTTGGATTAAAAGGCAAAGAATAACCGGCACTATCCTGGTATTCCCATTCATCAAGTTTATCCTGAATTGCAGTTTTGTCAAATGAAAGCCCCCATTGAAAGCTATGTTTTCCTTTATCAAGATTTCCTTTATGTCCGAAATTCCAGTTTTTAATATTCAATGTATTGCGGGTCCAGTTTTGATATAATCCTACACCTAGCGGATTTACAATTAAACCATAAGTAGCACTACGTTTATCAAAATCACGGTCGCCGAAAAGATAAGCCCCGGTGATATCAATATTTTCTTTTTCATCATTACTGAAATAAGAAGCCATCCATTTCAATCGTAATTTTTTGTTTACCTGGTTGATGAGTGAGAGCCCCATCATATTGGTTACGTATTCATCTTTCTCTCTTCCCTGGAAATAAATATCAACTCCAAGTGTAGCGCTATAAAAAGGAGAGAACACTGATGAAGTAAGCTGGCTGAATTCAGGGGTAAGTGTAAATTTTGTTTTGGAAATATTGCCTAAAAACTCTGCGGTCCACTTAGGGCTGAGTTTATAATTCAGTAATGCCTGCAGATCGGCGGATGATGGAACATAGTTTCCTTTTGTATCCTGGCGACTTAATAAATTTTTATTACTTCGGTTACGTACACCAATTAAATAACTGAACCGGTCATTTGATGAGCTTCCTTCAAATTGTAGCCCTTGTTCCAATATGCTTATATAAGCGCTACCGCCAAAACGTTTTGGTTTCTTGTATTGGATATCCAGAACACTGCTCATTTTATCACCATACTTTGCCTGGAAACCTCCATTGTAGAAATTGATATTGCGGACCATTTCAGGATTAATAAAACTTAATCCTTCCTGCTGACCACTCCTGACCAAATAAGGACGAAAAATTTCAAAATCGTTTACATAAATTAAATTTTCATCATAACTACCACCACGAACGGAATACTGGGATGTCAATTCATTATTACTGCCGACAAATATTTTTATAAGGCTTTCAACGCCTATAACTGGAGCAGGAAGATTCAATACCGATTTCGGATTAGGACGAATCAATCCGGCTTCAGTTCTGTCGCGGTTATCTTTGATGATAACTTCGTCGAGTGCCTTAGCGCCGGGTTCAAGTCTTACAGTTATTGTTTCCTGTTCATTTTCATTCAGCAAAAAATTACGCTGTTCTGTTTTTTTGCCAGAATAAGTAAAGACTAATGCAAAAGCTTTATCAGCCGGAACTTTTATTTTGAAATAACCTGAATCGTTGGTAACTACTACAGTTAGCTTGCCGAGAATAGTAATGTTTACATTGGAAACCGGGTTTTCATTTTCATCCACAACTTTACCGGATACATATGCAGGTTGTTTTTGGGAGAAAGCGATGCCAGTAAAAAAAATAAGAAGAATGGTTAGCAGATACTTGGTAAGGTTCATTCCTAAGTTTCGGATTTAAGAACAATATTACTCAATAAAAACGGAATTACATACCCGGCTTGCTGATGCGGCCCAGTTTCAGGTAAATAGGAAACGTCACTCTTTTAATTTCACCTGCTGGCCACAGTTTAGTCAGCTCTTCTTGCAATTGCGGAACAGGTGAATAACCATTTGTTTTAATGAATTTCTGAATAGCACTCCAACTGTTGACATAACCGATGAGATCATCAAGGCGCCATTGAGTAACCGATTCAAAATTTTTTACGGGCAATAAAGGATAGTCAAATTCAACGGTTTCATATTTCTCTTCCACATATTTTCTTTCATGATCCCAATAAGGCTGGGTTACAGTTGCATGAAAATTTCTCACAGCTGCAGTCACTTTTTCGTCATGTGTGTTATGATTATAATACATCCAAACAGCAATGATTGCACCGGGTTTGCAAACACGGATAACTTCTTTTCTGAAATCTGCCCATTTGATCCAGTGATAAGCCTGCGCTACTGTCACGAGATCAAATGTATTATCTGCAAATGTTGTTGATTCGGCCGGGCAAACAGAATATGTAATATTATTTTTTTGAATAGCTTTTTCAATTTGTGCAACACTGATGTCCGTTGCAATTACCTGGTCAAAATAATCAGCAAGTACAGATGCGGCCTGCCCGTTACCGGTAGCGCAGTCCCATGCTATATCCCGGTTCTTTACAAATGAAACAATATAATCGAAAAGTTCTTTTGGATAATGAGGCCGGTAGCGGGCATAAAGATCAGATTGCTTACTAAAAAGATCTTTTGCCATGACTGTTACATTTTTTTCAGTTGTGCTATTGTTGCAGCTGGGTCAGGAGATTTAAAAACAGTATTGCCTGCCACCAACACATCGGCACCGGCATTCAGAATTTCTTTTGCATTATCCAGCGTAACGCCGCCATCAATCTCAATATGTGTTTTCAATCCTTTATCGTTACACATTTTGCGGAGCTGTTTTATTTTTTCCAGTGTTTGCTGAATAAATTTTTGTCCGCCAAAACCCGGGTTCACACTCATCAGGCAAACCAAATCGATTTCGTGAAGTACTTCTGTTAATTTGCTAACGGGAGTATGTGGGTTTAGTGCCACGCCGGCTTTCATCCCTAACGATTTTATCTGTTGAATATTTCTATGTAAATGAGTACATGCTTCAATATGAACAGTAAGAATATCAGCCCCGGCATTTTTAAATTGCTCAGCATATTTTTCCGGTTCTACAATCATCAGGTGAACATCGCAAACTTTTTTTGTCGTCTTTCTTATAAACTCAATGATCATGGGCCCGAAAGTAATATTGGGAACAAAGCGGCCATCCATCACATCAAGATGAAACCAGTCGGCCTGGCTTTCATTCAGCATTTTGCAATCGGCTTCAAGATTGATAAAATTGGCAGAAAGGAGAGAGGGTGCGATGATTGGCATTTCGTGGAATTTGCGCTGCAAGATACAAAGCTATCTTCAATTACTGTTTACTTATTCTTATTCCCGCTTCTTTGGCTTCGGTCAAAGTTTTATCTAATGCATAAGCTAAGGAGTAATCGATCTTCGCTTTTTCTTTATCTCCCATTTCTTCATTGCATTTTCCACGCCAGTAAAAAGCGTCTGCTGTTTCAGGTGATATTTCAATGATCTTATCAAAAGTGGTTTTGGCATTTGCAATTTGTTTCAGTTCAAATTGTGTTTTACCTTTTTCTATCCATGCGTCAATAAAAAATTTATCATTCTGGATAGCACGGTTGAATAATTCCATTGCCTTTGCTTTGTCACCGATGTTAGAATAGTAGATGCCCTTAAAATAGTAGGGCTCGGCATGTTCCTGTGCCGAATCTGATCTTATCATATCATCAGCTATTACCAGCACCTTAGGGTTCTTTGCTTCGGCCAGTAAAAAGGCAAGGTCTGAGCCAACATATTTATTACCTGCATCAAAAAGTCTTTCGAGTATTGCAATGGCTTCAGCTTTTTTATCCAGCTGCATTAATACGGATACTTTTCTTTCGAGTAAATACCTATTAGCAGGGTCTTTAGCAATAATACCATCGACTTCAGCCAATGCCTGTTCAGTTTTTTTAGTTTTTATATACGCTTCGGCTAAGCAAAAACCGAGTTCTGGATTGCCAGGAAATTTCTTTTTGGCATCCATAAGAAAAATAACTGCAGAGTCTGCATTCCTTTTTTGGAGTAAATAACCAAGGTCAATTGCATAATCCTCCGATTGTTTCAGTCCCCAGGCTTTTTTCAGATCATATATAGCAGCATCTGTAAAATTATAATTCATCGCAAGTATCTGGTTGGCTCTACGATAATATAAAGCATCATTACCTGGAAACTTCCTGATGCTGTCACTAATGGTTTTCAGCCCGGGTGAATTGTAAATATTACTGTAAGGAGAGTTTTCCTCGTTATTGCCGCAACCAGCAGTTATTATAAGTACTATGAGAATTGGAGAAACCAGATTTTTCATGGCTTCAAAACTAACTGATTTGAGGATTGTTTGCATGACAATTTGCTGACAAAAGCAATAATGAATACCTATAACTTTGTCGCCGTTCTAAAACGGAATTCTATGCGGAAAATTTTATTGGTACTTGTAATTGTTTCTTTAGTGGTAACAGGATTAACATCCTTCAAAGTTGATGCGCCACTCACCATTAGCATCCCAATAACTATCGGGACATCACTCCCCGAAGACACTCTTCACTATCCTGACGAAAAGCATTTTAAAAATATTCAACAACTGACTTTTGGTGGTGATAATGCGGAAGCTTATTTCAGTTTTGATGGTAAATGGATAATTTTTCAACGTACCAATCCTAAAGATGGAATTCTATGTGACCAGATGTTTATTGGTAAAGTGCCAAAGCTGGGAGAAAAATTTACTTACAAGCCCGTGAGCTCTGGCAAAGGAAGAACTACCTGCGGTGCTTTTATGAAAGATGGCAAGCATATTATTTATGCATCTACTCATCTCGGTGCGGATACCTGCCCGCCGGTTCCTGACAGAAAAAAATACGGTAATAAATATATCTGGCCATTGTATGATAGCTATGATATTTTTATGGCTGACCTGAATGGTAAAGTTGTAAAGCAATTGACAAAGGCCAAAGGCTATGATGCAGAAGCAACATTGAGTCCCGATGGAAAAAAAATGCTTTATACGAGTGATAAGGATGGCGATATTGATCTTTATCTAATGGATTTAAAAACGGGTAAAGAAAAAAGGATCACTAATATGCTGGGTTATGATGGAGGAGCATGGTTTAGCCCAGATGGAAAAAAACTGATCTGGCGGGCAAGCCGGCCTAAGACAGAAGCAGAGATAAAAGAGTATAAAGAATTACTTGCCGAAAATTTGGTAGCACCTACAAACATGGAAGTTTATATTTCTGATGTGGATGGCAACAACATAAAGCAAGTAACTGCTTTTGGCCAGGCCAATTGGGCTCCTGCTTATATGCCTGATAATAAAAGGATCATTTTTGCCAGCAATCATGAATATAAAAGAGGGTTTCCATTCAATTTATATACTATTAATGAAGATGGAAGTAATCTTACAAAGATCAGCCGTGATAAAGGGTTTGATGCTTTTCCAATGTTCTCGCCTGATGGTAAAAAAATAATCTTCTGTAGCAACAGGAGTAATGGTGGTACAAGAGATACCAATGTGTTTATCGCAGATTGGGTTGAGTAAGAAACTCTAAATACAGAATGTAGAACTCAAAATGTAAATTTGCCGCGACTTTTACATTTTATATTCTTTATTTTACATTCTAAATTTTTGCCATGTACAACGGACTGCTGCACACTCACAACCTGCTGCGTTGGATAATCTTAATTCTATTGTTTGTGGCTTTTTATCGCCATCTCCTAGCAAAAGGAAGACCTTTTACTAATACGGATAAAAAAATTGGACTGTTCCTGATGATATCCTGCGATATCACATTACTGATTGGGATCTATCAATGGATCACCGGGCCTCTTGGTTTGAAAATGATCCAAAACGCCGGTATGAGTGCAGTTATGAAAGACAGAGCTTCAAGATTCTGGGCAGTAGAACATACGATCGGAATGTTGATCGCAATTATCCTGGTACATATTGGTTACTCTTATGCAAAGAAAAATTTACCCGATGGCACAAAACATAAAAGATCATTGGTGTTTTATGGGCTGGCATTGCTAGTCATCCTTATTTCAATACCCTGGCCATTCAGGGAGAATATAGGCCGACCCTGGTTTCCGGGGATGTAAAAAAGTTTGAGTCCTGCTGAAAGCGGGACTAACCAGCGAATGATTTCAATGTTGAACAGAAAATTTCCATCTCTTCCATAGTGCCAACACTTACTCTTGCCCATTGCCCGTCACTGTATTTATTTGATCGGAGTAAGATCTTATGTTTATCAAAAATGTCCTCTGCATAGTTGCCTGTATATTTTTTTACAGGGTAAAAAATAAAATTGGTAGAAGAAGGAATGGGATCAATCCCCATTTTTTTTATTTCATTCCATGCATAACTCCGTGCAGCTTCATTTTTTTTGCGACTTATCATTTTGTGATCTTCATCGGTAAGACTCGCCATTGCTGCAGCCATACTCAGGTTACTAATGCAGAATTGTGTGCTTTGAAAATAATCGGGCTGTAGTTTGCTTATCAACGAGGCGTTGCCAATGATATAACCGATCCTTAACCCCGCCATCGCATGTATTTTGGAAAATGTTTTTATCACCAGCACATTTGGGTTTTTATCAATTACCCCGATCATTGATTGGCTATCACCGTTGTCAAGGAATTCATTATAGGCTTCATCAATTAATACAACAGTTTTTTTTGATGCTTCTTCACAAAAGCTTTTTAACGATTCATGGTTTACAATTGTTGAAGATGGGTTAGCAGGATTACAGATATATACAAGTTGTGTTTCTTTGTTGATAGCGGCCATCATAGCCGGCAGATCATGAACTTTTCCGGCAGTCAATGGAATTTCAATAACCTTAGTGCCGATTTTCTTCGCTGTGCTGGGTAAAATGCCAAAGGTTATATCAGCAGTTACGATATTGCCTTTATTAAAATGACGGGCCAGCAATGCAAGTCCTTCTCCCGAACCTGCCGTAAACAATACCTGGTCTTCATTTAATCTATAATAATCAGCCACCTGTTTTTTCGATGTCTGAAGACTGGCAACATTAAATGAATAACGGTTTGCTTCACTCATCATATCAAGTATCGCCTGTTTTGCTTTTGCAGAAATGCCATACGGGTTTTCATTAGCACCGAGGTTAAGTACTTTATTATCTAAACCGAAACTTCTGATTAACCCATCTTCATTACCCATTGAGCGGAATGAGAAACCTAAACCTAATGCTGCTAATGAAGTTTGTTTCAACCACTGGCGGCGTGATGAATTGTCTGGCATACGATTATATTAATGTCAGAAAAGCTACGCCAATTTCTATTGAATGAAAAGAAATTTTACACAGAAGGCAGGAGACTAAATCATTTATATGAGGTTATGAAGCAGGAGTAGTGTCTCAAAAAAAATCTTTTCCTCTTGCTGAAGTTTTTTTTTGAAAAGTAATTGACATTCTTTCCGCAAACTGAAAGAGTTTAGAATATGTTGTTTCATCATTGGAATCTGTGGCAACAATTTTGCTGCATACACCACTCAAGCCTCCATTTAAAAAATGAATGGGGGCTTTGTGTTTTTTTTAATCACTTTTTAAACCTAATTATTATGGCAAAAAAATCTTTTATCCCGGAGGGATACCGTGCAATTATTCCATCACTTGCATTTAAAGGTGCAGATGCTGCATTGAAATGGTACACAAATGTTTTTGGTGCCACACAAAAGATGCGTTTAGATAATGCAGACAGGACAATTATGCATGCGGAACTGAATATCGGCGATTCTTTGTTTTTTATTGCAGAAGAAAACCCGAAGGTTGGGAACAAGAGTGCAAAATCGGTGAACGGAAACTCTGTACAGCTTCATGTGTATGTACCGGATGTAGATGAAACACTAAAACGGGCAATACAAAACGGCTCAACATTAGTAATGGCAGCTGAAGATCAGTTTTATGGTGACAGGGTTGGTAGCATTAATGACCCATTTGGATATACATGGATACTGGCTACTCATATTAAGGATGTTCCGGAAAAAGAAATATATCGCCAGATGGAAACAATGTCGCATAACTGATCATCGCTTTCCTAATTCAATTACTTCACAATTCTTAATATCAGGGCCGTCAATGGAAAACCGTATGATGGTCCTGATTTTATGCCAACCTTGTTTGCCTGCTGCACCCGGATTGATGTGCAGGCAATTGATCTTATCATCATAGATCACTTTAAGTATATGTGAATGACCGCTGATAAAAAGCTTTGGTTTGTGTATTGCCAGTTCTTTTCTTGTCTCAGGATTGTATTTGGGCGGTGAACCACCGATATGCCGCATCATTACTTTTACATCTTCACACATAAAAACCAATTGTTCCGGGTATTCAGATCTAATATCTTGTCCATCAATATTTCCATACACTCCTTTCAAATTCTTTTTATCTTTTAATCTCTTGGCCAATTCTTCATTTCCAAAATCACCTGCGTGCCACACTTCATCACAATTTTCAAAATGCTTGAATACTGCTTCATCTAAAAAACCATGTGTGTCTGATATCAAACCAATTCTTATCATATCAATCAATAAGTTCATCTTCTTTTAAAAGTTCAAGCACCATTACAGCGCCGGGAGCTTTATTTTTTTCAGCTAAATATTCTTTTAATGTAAAATATCTTAACTCACCAATTTCTGCCGAAGCTTCGGGTTCCTCTGTTTTCTCAGCCAGGAAACAGTCCTGCTCCATTATCACTCCATTTTTTTCACCATAAGCCTGGGCTGAGATATGTGTATAAAATTCCAATTCATCTTCCTGGAGATAGACATTCAGTTCTTCCGCTATTTCGCGGCATAATGCTGTGGCAGCGGTTTCGCCTTCATCTATTTTACCACCCGGTAGATAGAAACATTGTTTATTTTTACTGAAAGCCAGTAATAATTTTTTGTCTTCAATATAAATAAGACCGGCACAAGGAAGAGATGTTATCATTAACTTTATAAATTGAAACTGGGTTATGCTATTTCACCGCAATTTCACATATTGGATCGATAAAAGAAAATGGAAATACATTTTCCTTTTATCTACTCTCGAATTATCACGAAGAAAAGCTGGTAGTCAATAGCTATTAGCTAAAAACTAACAGCTATCTTCATAATTCATCATTCATAACTCATAATTCCAATCATGTCTCATTACTATACACTCGGATCCATTCCGCACAAACGCCATACACAATTCCGCAAGCCAGATGGAAGCCTGTATGCCGAACAACTTTTTTCAACAGAAGGCTTCAGCGATGATTATTCATTATTGTATCACTGTCACCCGCCAACACAAATAATAAAAACCGAACCACAAGTAGATGTATCGCCCATCATAGCAGAAGAAAAAATGTTGCAGCACCGCAGTTTCGAAAGCTTTAAAGTGCCGCCGATAAAAGATTATCTGTCGAGCCGGGTACCAGTGCTGGTGAATAACGATTGTCATATTGTACTCGCTGCACCACAGCAAAGCATGTATAATTATTTTTATAAAAACACAGATGCAGATGAAATGATATTTGTACATGAAGGCAGCGGCACTGTGCATACACAATATGGCGAATTGCCATTTAGTTATGGGGATTATATTGTTTTGCCCAGGGGTACTATTTATCAAATAGAATTCAAGGATGAGAAGAATCGTTTGTTTATTGTAGAATCATTTACTCCGCTGCGTTTTCCCAAAAGATATATGAGTAAGTTTGGTCAACTGATGGAACATGCTCCTTACTGCGAACGGGATATGAGGCCGCCGCAGAATTTAAAAACCTTTGATGAAAAAGGGGATTACCTCATTAAGGCAAAGAAAAAAGGAATGCTATACGGTTTGCATTATGGCACGCATCCTTTTGATGTAATAGGCTGGGATGGATGCTGCTACCCGTATATTTTTTCAATTCATGATTTTGAGCCCATCACAGGCCGTGTACATCAACCGCCGCCAGTACACCAGACTTTTGAAACCAATGCTTTTGTTGTGTGTTCATTTGTGCCACGATTATTCGATTATCATCCCAATGCTATACCTGCGCCATACAATCATAGCAATATCGATAGTGATGAAGTGATCTACTATGTGGACGGAGAATTTATGAGCCGTAAAAATGTAACAAAGGGAATGATAACACTACATCCTGCAGGTATTCCGCACGGGCCACACCCTGGTGCTGTTGAAAAAAGCATTGGGGCTAAAGAAACAAAAGAATTGGCTGTAATGGTTGATACTTTCCGTCCACTGATGCTAACTAAACAGGCTTTGGATATTGAGAACAAGGATTATGTAATGAGTTGGGCGGAGTAGACTTTTATGATACCAGCTTTTGAACCTTGATTAGACTTCTGTTGCAAGTTTACCCTGAGTTTGTCGAAGGGCACTCTTGTATCCTCAATAAATTCTATTGAGCAATGAAGAAAGAAAGCAATTGTGAGTTATCAATTCCTTTTCCCAAAGATTCGATATCCGGAATTTTTTCCTGTTTGAACTTTTACTATCATTATCTGTTTTAAATTTATCATCCCGACAGGCTTTGTTCGGCCAGTCTATTATTCATGGTCATTAAATATTTTAAATCTTATGGCAGCTAAAAAAATTATTACAGTATTTGGCGCTACCGGAGCACAGGGTGGCGGGTTGGTTCGTGCAATTTGTGCAGATCCAAATTCAGAGTTTACAGCCCGTGCTGTAACAAGGGATGTTAATTCAGATAAAGCAAAAGAGTTGGCAAAGCTAGGAGCAGAGGTTGTGTATGGTGATCTTAGCGATTCAGCATCTGTACACAAAGCATTGAAAGGAGCTTATGGTGCTTTCTTCGTTACATTCTTCTGGGCGCATTTTAATCCTGAACAAGAAAAAGCAGAAGCTGCTGTTTTTGCAAAAGCTGCTAAAGAAGAAGGAATAAAACATGCGATCTGGTCAACATTGGAAGATACACGTGAGCTGGTGCCGCTGCACGATGACCGCATGCCTACACTTAAAGAAATGTATAAAGTGCCGCATTTTGATGCAAAGGGAGAATCAAATAAATTTTTTAAAGAAGCCGGCGTGCCGACTACTTTTTTTCATGTTTCTTTTTACTGGGACAATTTTATTTTCTTCGGTGCCGGTCCTAAAAGAGGCCCCGATGGAAAACTTGCACTCACTTTACCAATCGGTGATGCAAAGATGGCTGGAATAGCTACTGATGATATTGGAAAATGTGCTTATGGAGTTTTTAAAAACCCGGATGCGCATACAAACGAGGATGTCGGTATTGCTGGGGAGCACCTGACTGGTCAGCAAATGGCAGATGCATTAAGCAAGGCATTGGGTGAACCTGTTATTTATAATAAAATACCTGCTGAAGTTTATCGCAGCTTTGGTTTTCCGGGTGCCGATGACCTTGGCAATATGTTCCAGATATATGATGAGTTTGAAGAAAAGTTAAATGACCTGCGTGATGTAAAAGAAACGAGAGAATTAAATCCGGAACTGATGAATTTTGACCAATGGCTTTCTAAGAATGCCAAAAAGATACCACTTGATTGATCAACTACTATCGGGGTCTTGAAAAAGACCCTTTTTTTATGCCTCTTCCAATATTCATCTCCTTAATTCTTCAATCCACACTTTAAAATCGTCAATTCACAAGAAATAATTTTTCTGCAAACAATCTCTTCCTACATTTGTTAACCAAATGGTTAAACCATATGGTTAAAAAGAAAAAAAATATTAAGGATGGCTCTGCTGAAGAAAAGATCCTGGCAGCAGCTCAAAAGGTGTTCATGACAAAAGGCATGGCGGGTGCCCGTATGCAGGATATAGCAAATGAAGCTGGTATTAATAAAGCATTACTGCATTATTATTTCACGGATAAAGACAAATTGTTTGAAGTTGTATTCCTTGCCGAAGCCCAGAAATTTTTTCCTAAGATCAATGCTATCTTCAATTCAGATATCCCACTTTTTGGAAAGATTGAAAATTTTGTAACCGAATATATTGATGAAATGCAGGAGAACCCTTTCCTGCCATGGTTTGTAATGAATGAGATCAACCGTGACCCGGATCAGTTTATGTATAAAATTTGGGGCAAGGAAAATTTGCCAAAACCCGCAAAATTTCTTGAACAGATCGAAGCAGAAATTAAGAGGGGGACTATCAAAAGAATTCAACCCCTTCATTTGCTCATGAATCTTTTATCCATGACGATTTTTCCCTTTGTTGCCAAACCAATGATGACTAGGAACCTGCGGTTGAGCGAGGCGCAGTTTAAACAAATAATGGAACAACGGAAAACAGAGATTCCGAAATTTATTATTGACTCTATTAAGAAATAGTTTTTATGAAACGACTACTAACAGCGATCTTTTTTTTACCAGGATTGCTTAATGCACAGACAGGGAACCTGAGTTTGCAAAAAGCTTACGAGCTGGCTCAGCAGAATTATCCGTTGATCAAACAACGGGAGCTGATAAAACAAACTTCGGAATATTCAGTTGATAATCTTGGTAAGGGATTTCTCCCCCAAATATTTTTTAGCGGGCAGGCTACTTATCAATCTGCGGTCACAGAACCGAATTTACCAGGTATTCCCCCTGGAGTTATTGTACAGATCCTGGATAAAGATCAATACAAATTATTGGCTGATGTCAATCAACTGATCTATGATGGCGGTGCTATCAAACAACAAAAAAATATGCAGGGACTTTCTGATGAAGTTGAACAGCAGAAAATAGAAGTTGAATTGTATAAAATTAAAGAAAGGATCAATCAGCTTTTTCTTGGCGTATTGTATCTCGATGAACAATTGAAACAAATCGACCTGATAAAAACAGATCTGAATAACGGAATAAAAAGAGTAGAGGCCCAGGTAAATAATGGCGTTGCATTCAAATCCAATTTGAATGTATTAAAAGCAGAACTTCTCAAAACCGATCAGCGGGCCATTGAATTGAAAGCATCAAGAAAAGGATATATCGATGTATTGGGCTTGTTCATCAATCAACAATTACCAGAGAATACAAAACTCGAAAGACCCACTACTGACGGTTCAGCTCTTACAAACGATATACAAAGACCAGAGTTAAAATTATATTCTACGCAGGAGAAATTATTAGGAAGCCAGTTCAATTTAGTTGACTCCAGAAACAGACCAAAAGCAAGTTTGTTCTTCCAGGGTGGTTATGGTCGACCCGCTCTGAATCTTTTCAAAAATGATTTTGATTTCTTTTATACCACGGGAATCAGAATGAGCTGGTCAATTGGAGGACTATACACTGAAAAAAGAGAAAAGAAAATTTTAGAGCTGAATCTGAAAACAATTGACATCCAAAAGGAAGTTTTTTTGCTCAATACAAATACACAACTAAAACAGCAGTATTCTGAAGTAGATAAGTTGCAGCAGCTTGTTCGTACAGATAAGGAGATCATCGATCTGCGGTTACAAATAAAAGATGCGGCTAAAGCACAACTTGAAAATGGTGTGATCAACGCCAACGATTACCTGCGTGAAGTAAATGCGGAAGACCTGGCCAGGCAAAGTTTAATTACACACCAAATACAACTATTACAGGCGCAAATAAATTATCAAACAATTTCAGGAAAACAATAAACCAGCGGAAATGAAGAAATTATTTTTTACAGCAACAGCCGGGATCGCTTTAATAATTGCAGGCTGTAATGGAAATGGAAACGGATTTGATGCTTCGGGTACATTTGAAGCGGATGAAGTGATCGTTTCATCAGAATTATCAGGTAAGATCCTTTCATTTAATGTAAAAGAAGGAATGCAGTTAAGCAAAGACAGTATCATTGGAACAGTTGATGCCACAAATATTTCCTTGCAACTGGAACAGGTGGAAGCAAGTATTAACGCATTAAGCGAAAAAACCTCTGATGTAACTCCGCAAGTACAATTACTGCAAAACCAGCTTGCCGTACAGCAGTCCCAGTTGGATAATATGCTGCATGAAAAAACAAGGATTGAAAATCTTTTAAAAGCAGATGCTGCAACCGGTAAGCAACTCGATGACATCAATGCGCAGATCGATGTGGTGAAAAAAAGCATGAGTGTAACACAACAGCAGATAAATGTTCAAAAAAATAATATCGCTACGCAAAACCGAAGCATACTCAGCGAAACAGAGCCATTAAATAAAAGAATTGCACAATTGAAAGACCAGGAGCAAAGAGCAAATATTGTAAACCCAACTACCGGAACGGTAATAAGCAAATATGCTGAGGCAGGAGAAGTAACGTCAGCAGGCAAAGCTTTGTACAAGATCGCTGATTTATCAGAACTGAACCTGAGAGCTTATGTAACGGGAGTTCAGTTGCCAACTATCAAATTAGGCCAGCAAGTAAAGGTCATGATTGATGAAGGCGCAAAAAAATATAAAGAATACAACGGGACCATCATCTGGATTTCTGATAAAGCAGAGTTTACGCCTAAAACAATTCAGACAAAAGAAGAAAGGGCGAACCTTGTATATGCTATAAAAGTAAGAGTGAAGAATGACGGTTTTTTGAAAATAGGAATGTATGGCGAAGTAAAACTGAAGTAAAATGCAATCAGTCGTTGTAGAAAATATCATTAAGACCTACGGCAAGAAAAAAGAGGTAGCTGCATTAAGTGATGTTTCTTTTGATGTGCAACAAGGAGAGTTATATGGCATCATCGGTCCAGATGGAGCAGGGAAGACTTCTTTGTTCAGGATACTTACAACATTATTGCTGGCTGATAGCGGAAAAGCAACTGTAGACGGCTTTGATGTAATAAAAGATTTTAAAGTAATAAGAAAAAGAGTTGGATATATGCCAGGAAAGTTTTCACTGTATCCTGATTTATCAGTGGAAGAAAATCTCAACTTCTTTGCAACGATATTCAATACAACTATCGAAGAAAATTACGACCTGATAAAAGATATCTATGTACAGATCGAGCCATTTAAAAAACGTAAAGCTGGGAAACTCTCCGGGGGGATGAAACAAAAACTGGCATTGAGCTGTGCATTGATACACCGTCCTTCTGTTTTGTTTTTGGATGAACCTACAACAGGCGTAGATGCAGTAAGCCGTAAAGAATTCTGGGAAATGTTGAAGGGTTTAAAGAAACAAGGAATCACCATTCTCGTTTCTACACCTTATATGGACGAAGCAAGTTTATGTGATAAGGTTGCATTGATTCAAACAGGAAAAATTCTTTCGATTAGTACCCCGCAGGGTATAGTTGATAGTTTTTCAAAACCATTATGGGCGGTGAAATCAACAAAGATGCTTCAACTATTAAATGAGTTACTGCAAAAAGATTTTGTAGAAGATGTTTATCCTTTTGGCGAGTTTCATCATGTGGTGATGAAAGATAGGTCCGGTGAACCATTGCTTCGTCAATTTATTGCAGAGCATAATAATGAAAATGCAGTTTTGCAGCCGGCTCAACCAGATATAGAAGATTGTTTTATTGCATTAATGAAAAATTAAGATGAGCAACGATAAAGTAATAACAGCAAATAACCTGACTAAGAAGTTTGGTGACTTCACTGCAGTCGATCACATCAGCTTTGATGTACACAAAGGAGAGATCTTTGGATTTCTTGGTGCCAATGGCGCTGGTAAAACAACTGCCATGCGAATGCTTTGTGGTCTTTCATTACCAACATCAGGTGAGGCAACTGTTGCAGGCTTTGACATATATAAAGAAAATGAAAAAATAAAAAAGAGCATTGGCTATATGAGTCAGAAATTTTCTTTGTATGAAGACCTGACAGTAAAAGAGAATATGGAATTCTATGGTGGCATTTATCAAATGACGGATAAGTTCATTAAACAAAAAACAGCTTTTATTCTTGATCATCTTCATTTGCAAAAGGAAGCGAATACATTAGTAAAATCTTTGCCATTAGGCTGGAAACAAAAACTTGCATTTTCAGTTGCTATATTTCATGAACCCGAAATTGTTTTTTTGGATGAGCCAACGGGCGGTGTTGATCCGGTAACAAGAAGAGAGTTCTGGAACATGATCTACGAAGGGGCAGATAAAGGAATAACCGTATTTGTTACGACACATTATATGGATGAAGCGGAATATTGTAATCGTGTAAGTATAATGGTAGATGGAAGAATAGAGGCACTGGATACACCATCTCAATTGAAGCAGACATATAATGCCTCAACTATGGATGAAGTGTTTTTAATGTTAGCAAGAAAAGCTGTAAGAGCAGCGGATTGATTATATGAAACAATTTTTTGCATTTGTAAAAAAGGAATTCTTTCACATCTGGCGGGACAAAAGAACTATGTTCATCCTGCTCGGGATGCCTGTCGTACAAATCGTAATATTTGGATTCGCTTTAACCAATGAAGTAAAGAATGCAAACATTGCAATACTTGATAATTCTAAAGATGCAGCCACTACATCGCTTACTACGCAATTAGATGCAAGCCGCTATTTTGCGTTGGAAAGAAATATTGTCACTTACAAACAAATCGAGGAGGAATTTAGAAAGGGAAAAATAAAATTGGCTATCGTTTTTCCGCAACATTTTGGTGAAGACCTTCAGCATTTCAATAAAGCACAAGTGCAAATAATTGCTGATGCCGCCGATCCAAACACGGGCAACCAGCTCACTAATTATGCTACAGCAATTATCAATGATTATCAGAACCGGATCACAAATGATAGAAAGCTTCCATATACTATCAATACAGAAATGCGGATGCTTTACAATCCCCAATTAAAAGGCGCATTCAATTTTGTGCCTGGTGTTATGGCGATGGTATTATTGTTGGTATGTACGATGATGACAGCGATCACCATTGTAAAAGAAAAAGAAATGGGCACAATGGAAGTAATGCTTGTATCGCCGATGCGTCCACAATTGGTAGTGATTGCAAAAGCAGTTCCTTATTTATTATTATCTACCATCAATATCGCGACTATATTATTATTAAGTGTGTTTGCTCTTGAACTCCCGATCAATGGAAGCATAGGGTTACTCGCATTTGAAAGTATTTTATTCACATTAGTATCATTGTCACTTGGCTTATTAATTTCAGCGAGGGCCGCATCGCAACAAACAGCTATGTTCATTTCATTGGTTGCATTATTCCTTCCGACAATTATGCTCAGCGGTTTTATGTTCCCGGTGGAAAATATGCCATTGCCTTTACGAATTATTTCGAATATCGTTCCCGCAAAATGGTTTTACATAATTGTGAAATCAGTGATGATAAAAGGGCTTAGCATAGCCGGTGTCTGGAAAGAAACACTGATACTTGCGGGCATGATGACATTCTTTTTAACAATGGCTATTAAACGATTTAAAATAAGATTAGCATGATATGAGAACTTTAAAATTCATATTACGTAAAGAGTTTCGCCAAATATTCCGTGATCCCGGAATACTGCGGGTAATTCTTATCATGCCTGTAATCCAGTTACTGATTTTGCCCTGGGCGGCAGATTATGAAATTAAAAACATCAAGCTTGCTGTCGTTGATCATGATCATTCCGAATATTCACGTCAATTGAGGAATAAGATCACTTCATCAGGATATTTTATTCTTACTGATTATTCGGCCTCCTATGAACATGCCCTGGAAGAAATAGAAAAAGATAATGCAGATCTTGTTTTACAAATACCTGATCGTTTTGAAAAAGACCTGGTCAAAGAAAACGAAGCCAAGCTTTTCATTGCATTAAATGCCATCAACGGAACAAAAGCAAATCTTGGCGGAGCCTACCTGCGAACGATCATCCAGGATTTTAACAAGGAAGTAAGGGCCGAGTGGATTCAGTTTCCAAAATTCAGTCCCGAAACACAAATAGAAATAACATCATCCAACTGGTTCAATCCGTTGCTGAATTATAAATACTTCATGGTGCCTGGCATACTTGTTATTTTATTGACCATGGTAGGTTCCAATCTCGCTGCTATTAATATTGTAAAAGAAAAAGAGATCGGCACCATTGAGCAGATCAATGTGACCCCAATAAAGAAATTTCACTTTATCCTTGGAAAACTTTTGCCTTTTTGGATCCTGGGATTGGTCGTACTCACCATTGGGTTAACAATTGCAAGGCTGGCATATGGGATTATTCCTGCCGGAAGCTTTTTTACTATCTATGTTTTTGCTGCTGTTTATCTCCTCGCAGTTTTAGGTTTGGGTTTACTTATTTCGACCTATTCCGTCAATCAGCAGCAAGCCATGTTACTCTCCTTTTTCTTAATGATGATCTTTATATTGCTTGGTGGTCTCTATACATCTATCGATAGCATGCCGGAATGGGCTAAATGGATAACCAGGTTCAATCCGGTGTCTTATTTTATTGAAGTCATGCGAATGGTGGTCTTAAAAGGAAGTAATCTTGCTGATATTAAGTACCACTTACTGAAAATGGGTGGCTTCGCTGTAGTGTTCAATGGCTGGGCAATTATCAGCTACCACAAAAGAAGTTGATTAAAATCTTTTTTATGAAGTTGGCAATCTTTTTTATATTCGGATAACGAAAAAACAGATTGCTATGCTAAAAATCAATGAACTTAAATCCGGAGATGTTATCATGGTAAATGATGATGGTGTAATGCGTGAAGGAAGAGTTGTTTCTACCAGCCTGGAAGAAAACCAGGCACTCGTAAATAATGGCGTCCAGGATTTCTGGTACAGTCCTGAGGATATGACGCCGGTTAGCCTGAGTGAAGAACACCTGATGCGATTCGGTTTTACAAAAGAAGAACTGGATGGTGGCGTAAAGTATAAGAAAGATTCTTTCAGGCTCTTAACACCCAAAAAAGGCGACTTCTCAAATGTGGAAATGTGGTGGAGAGAGGACAGACGACATTTCGGAATGCCTATCGGAGTCCATCATTTCCAGAATCTCTTTATGGATATGACTAAAATACACCTTGATATGCCCTGACAGCCATTATTTTAGGCTTTGTCAACAGGGTTATCCAGATATTTTTAAACCTCCTGAAAAAAATCAGGAGGTTTTTCATTTTTTCGGGCACATACCTATATCTTTGCGCTCCCAAAAACTATATGTCGAAACAGGCCTTAATCAAGCAGGATGGAGTAATAATTGAAGCACTTTCAAACGCTATGTTTAAAGTGAAGCTTGAAAATGGTCATGAAATACTGGCAACTATTTCCGGGAAAATGAGAATGAACTATATACGCATTCTTCCGGGTGATAAAGTGGGAGTGGAAATGAGCCCGTATGATTTGACAAGGGGAAGAATAATATTCAGGTACAAGTAAAGCAAAGCTTAATAAAATGAAAGTAAGAGCATCAATTAAAAAGCGCAGCGCTGATTGCAAAATCGTTCGTCGTAAAGGCAAGCTGTATGTAATTAACAAAAAGAATCCCCGCTTCAAGCAGCGCCAGGGATAAT